>CAYSGP010000412.1:0-2538 GCA_964430095.1 uncultured Ignavibacteriaceae bacterium | reverse complement strand
GCCAGGAGTATTCCGCTTACCGAAGAAAGAACACCGGAAATAATATAGACTGAAATCAATATTTGATTGGTTTTTATTCCTGCCAGCCTGGCCGCTTCTAAATTTCCTCCAACGGCATACACATATCTGCCGAATTTGGTTTTTGTCAAAACAATATGTGCGGAAATAAAAACTAAAAACATTATTACGGTTGGAATCGGGACACCCAAAATTCTATCTCCTCCCAAAGTGCTGAAGGCTTCCGGCAGGCCCCAGACCGGCCTCCCTTCAGTATAAACAAATGCTGTTCCGCGCCAGATTGTCATTAAAGCAAGAGTAACAATGAAAGGAGTAATTTTAAATTTGGTAATAAAAATCCCTGCTGCGGTTCCTGATGTTGCTCCGAATATTATTCCTCCCAGGATTGCAATTAAAAAAACAATAAACCCTGGTGCGTCTATTTTTAATAGACTAGTTGCTATAACCCCGGATAAAGCAACGAGTGAGCCGACCGAAAGATCTATACCGGCGGTAAGAATTACAAAGGTCATCCCTGCCGCGATTATTGCTGTAATTGAAGCCTGAAGCGATACATTCAGAAGGTTATCGGCAGTGAGAAAATAGGGAGAAAGCTGGGAGAATATAATCACCTCCGCTATAAAAACTGCAATCAGGCTGAACTCGCTGATAAGATTGTAGAATTTAATTTTATTATCCAAAATCCTCTCCTCTTATTTTTCTTCCAAAAATTTTGTTGCGAGCGTCAATATTTTCTCCTGATTAAATTCCGGCTTGTTAAGAATTCCGGTTATCTTTCCGTCACACATCACGGCAATTCTATCCGATACTCCGATTAGTTCCGGAAGATCGGAAGAGATTATTATTATGCCTATTCCTTCTTCAACAAGTTTATTAATCAGGTTATAGATTTCATACTTAACCCCGATATCTATACCGGCAGTCGGCTCATCGAAGATTAAAACTTTGGAATCGGAAAACAGCCAGCGTGCGAGAACAACTTTCTGCCTGTTTCCCCCGCTTAATGCTTCAACTTTAGTTTCAATGGAAGGAGCTTTAATTTTTAGCTGATTAAAAAATTTTAACGAAGTTTCAAATTCTTTGTTCTTGTCAATAAAAATTCCGGGATGAAGCTTATTCAAATTGGAAATAGTTATATTCTTCCGGATATTCAATTCCATGAAAAGTCCGTAAAGATTCCTGTCCTCCGTGAGCAGAGCAATTCCCGAATCGATTGCATCTCTCGGCGAATTAATAATTAATTCTTTCTCATTTAACAGAATTTTTCCGCTTTGTTTCTTATCTGCGCCGAAAACAATTCTGACAAGCTCGCTTCTTCCTGCTCCTATAAGTCCTGCCAAACCTAAAACTTCTCCCTTATAAAGTCTGAGATTAATATTTTTTAGAATTCCGCCGGTCAAATTCACCAGGTTTAAAATCTCTTTTCCTTTCTGCGATGAATGCTGCGGGAATTCTACGGCTAATTCTCTTCCGACCATCAGCTGAATTAATTTATTTGAATTGACACCGGTTAAATTAAAAGTGCCTGCTGATTTTCCGTCCCGAAGCACAGTAACCCGGTCCCCGATTTTAAATATTTCTTCGAGCCTGTGAGAGATATAAATGATCCCTGTTCCGTTTTCTTTTAATTTTTTAATTGCAGCAAAGAGAGTATCAATTTCTTTATTGGTTAACGGAGCAGTAGGTTCATCCATTGCAAGAATCTTAACATTTCTGCGGAGCGCCTTAGCAATTTCCACAACTTGTTTTTGTGCAATGCTGAGCTTGTATACAGGTAAAGCAGGATCTATTTTTTCACCAAGCTGGTTTAAAGTAGATGCTGCAAGCTCATTCATCTTATTTTTATCCAGCAGGGAAAATTTTTTTGAAAGTTCATTTCCGAGGAAAATATTATCTGCAGCAGTAAGTTCGGGAACGAGCTTAAAATCCTGGTAAATTAATCCAATGCCGAGCCTTTGTGAATCTGGAGGATCATTAATTTCTGCTTCTTTATCATTAATAAATATTCTGCCTGAATCTTTTTTGATTGCCCCGGATAGGATTTTCATCAGTGTAGACTTGCCTGCGCCGTTCTCCCCTATAAGACAATGCACTTCCCCCGGAATTAAATCAAAAGAAACATTATTCAAGGCGAGTACACCCGGATAATGCTTGGAAATATTTTCCATCAGCAGCAAGTTGGTCATTATCTTATCTTTAAAGATTCTTAATCATAAGCTTAACCTTACTCTCGAGGTTAAAGTAATAGAGAGAAAGATTAAGAGAAAAAAAGATTCTAATTTGCTCTATTCTTGTTCAGAACTTCTTTATCAACAATTCCCACTTCCACAGGAATAAACGGAGGAACAATTTTCCCTTCAAAATGATCTTTAATTGCCTGTATGGTTTTTTTTCCGATCTTTTTAGGATATTGTACGACATCTGCTTTTAAAGGAGAATCACTTAGAATTGCATCTACAGCCGGGGGAGTTGCATCATAACCGATGATTACGATTCCTTTCCTGTTGAACTGCTTCACAG
>CAYSGP010000411.1:0-16128 GCA_964430095.1 uncultured Ignavibacteriaceae bacterium | reverse complement strand
TTTATGATTTAAGATCCGGTTACGAACTTAGAACCTTCAAGGGTTAATTACCCTAATCCCATACCCAAACCTTGAAGGTTTATGCAATCCGAAATTCGAAATTCGAAATCCGAAATTTCTTTGGCACTTTTACCTTAATTTGTTAACTATGTCTCAAGAACAAATTAATTGATTAAAAAGTTAAATTATTTGATAAATCTTTTTTAATTTAACCAACCAACAAATTTTAGGGAGGTGTATGAGAACTATTAAATTCTTTTCTATCTTCATTTTATTTGTTTTTTTAACAGGGGAAGATTTTGCCTTACCGAGATTTGCATTAAGAATGAATGCCCAATGCTCTGAATGCCATGTGAATCCGACCGGCGGAAACATGAGAAACAGAGGCGGCTGGTCTTACGGAAGAAATGTGCTGCCCATGGCTTCTCCAAGAGATTATAAAATGAGCAACATGATCGGTGAAAATATTTCATTGGGCCTGGATTTCAGAACTCAGTTTTTATATTCCGGTGAAAAAAATAAGACTGACTTCCAGAAGATGGCAGGGTCAATTTATGCAAATGTAGATCTTTCGGAAGACATAAACATTTTTGCAAGGTATGATTTTATTCAGGAGATATGGGAAGGATATGGTGTGGCAAGAATCCTGCCGAACAAAGGCTATATTAAAGCCGGTGCATTTTCTCCCAACTACGGACTGCGGATTGACGATCATACTGCTTATACCCGTGCAGGCGATTTCGGACTCCTCTTTTCCCAGGGAGCAAGCCAGGGATTAATTTTCCTGCCTCAATATACTGAAATCGGATTGGAAGCCGGACTTTACTTTTCCGACTTTGCCTTGCTTACCATCAGCGCCGGTAAACCGAACAGCGATCCCAGAACAATAACTTTTCCTTTTGATAAGCAGAATACTGATCCGTCTTATACGGCTAACCTTCAATTTACTCCCCAGGTTGGAGACGAGATGGGATTAATGTTCGGCGGCTCCTTTACGAATTTTAAAAACAGCTTAAATAATTTTAGTAATGTAAATATCTTCGGCGGCTATGCAGGATTCGGAATCGGAGGATTCACCATACTCGGAGAATTTGATGTTGCAAAGGATTATCTCGACATAGATTCAACATCAACCGCATTAATGATTGAAGGAGCATATCAAATAATAAAAGGATTGGAAGCTGTGTTAAGATACGACAGGTTTGATCCCTTCAGCGACTTAGAAACAGACGTGGTATCGAGATTGATAATCGGTTTGGAGATCTTCCCCTATTCATTCATCGAAATCCGTCCGCAGTACAGGCTGCAGATGGAAGATCCTAGTGTGGATAATGATTCATTTGTACTGCAGTTTCATTTCTGGTATTGATTTAAAAAAACATCTTTAATTCTTAGACCTGCCTTATCGGCAGGTTTTTTTAATGATCAACTCAATTAATCTGAAGGAATGCCCGAAAATATCACTTGATAACCGGGCATGTTTTCGTATTTTTGAATCATGAAGCTTCATTTTCTAATATTTTTACTTTTTAATACTTTGATTTTTGCCCAGATGGGGAATAATCTTAATAACAGATTTATGCTCGGGCAGAATTTTGAGCAGGCCGGTGACTTTGAAAAAGCTAAATCTATTTTTGAGGAGCTTTATAAGATCCAGCCTGAAAATTACCAGTACTTTGATGCTTTAAACCGGATGTATATTGCAACTAAAGATTATGAGGGATCAATCAGGTTAATCACCGAAAGACTAAAATCAGCTCCGGAAGATATAAATTTATACGGCCTCCTGGGAACAACTTACTACCAGATGGGTAATGAACAGGAAGCATATAAAACATGGGATGAAGCGGCAAAAAAATTCCCTGGAAATTCTTCCGTATACAGGATGCTTGCAAATTATGCAATTCAACGAAGAGCTTTTGAAAAAGCCGCCGAATACCTGCAGAAAGGGAAAGAGACGGCTGAAGACCCTGTCAGCTATTCCTATGAGCTCGCAAATATTTATACTTTAACAATGCAGTATAATGAAGCAGCGGGAGAATACTGCTTTATTTTATCCAAAGAACCTAACCAGCTTAATATCGTAGAATCAAGAATACTTTCTTACATAGGCAAACCGGACGCACTTGAAAAAACTATCCGGGCAGTAGAAGCATGGGATACCGGAGATGCAATAGCTTTTGAATATCTCCTCGCACGTCTTTATATAGAGAAAAAAGATTTTGAAGCGGCATTTGAAATTTATCTGGATATAGATGCCAAGCAGAAAAATATGGGTATCGAATTATTCAACTTTGCTCAAATAGTCTTCAGTCAGAAAGAGTATGATGCTGCGGAAAAAGCTTATTCTGAAATAATAAATAAGTATCCGGAGTCTCCCTCCACCGCCAATGCAAAGCTTGGGTACGCCAGAACACTTGAAGAAAAATTAAGGCTGGAAGCTGCTAAAGCAATCCCTTACTGGAAACCTTATTATATCTTTAAAGGTTATGATTCCGGGACCGCCAAAGATATAATTTCGGTTTATGATGATTTATCTAAGAGGTACCCTCAAACCGAAATAGCAAATGAATGTCTTTTCAGAATAGGAGAAATTAAATTAGAGCTTCAGTATCTTCCTTCGGAAGCAGAAGAATATTTTATGAAAATAGTTGAAGCATCCCCGGCATCCTCATTCAGCGTCAGTTCTTATCAAAAATTGGGTGCAATAGAGTTAAAGAGAGGTAATCTTGAAAATGCGGAGCTCAATTTTATGAAGGTTTCTTTAAATGCAAAAGCATCTCGTGAACAGAGAAATTCGGCAAAGTACAATCTAGCCAGGACTTATTTTTTTCAAGCCGATTTTGTTAAATCAAAATCAATACTTGAAGGAATTTTAGACGATCTGAAAGATAATTCAGCCAATGATGCAATTCAGCTTTCCCTAATATTGAACCCGAAGATGAATGATTCGTCTGACCTGGTATTATTTTCCCAGGCAGAATTCTCGGCAGAACAAAATAAATTTGGGGAAGCAGCGGTAAAGTATAAAACCATATCGGAAAATCCCAGGGCTTTTATTCTAAAGGATTTTTCCCGGATCCGGGAAGCGGAAATGGAAATTGCAATGGATAACTATGATAAATCGATAGGTCTGCTTACCGGGATTGCCGATGAGACCGTCAAAAATATATATGCGGATAAAGCATTATATTTAATAGGCAGGATTTATCAATTTGGCATAAATAATGTTCCGAAAGCAGTTGAAATATATGAGAAACTGCTGGCAAAATTTCCGGATTCCCTGTACCTTGATGAGGCAAGAGAAGAAATAAAAAAATTAAGGAATAAATTAAGCTAGAGCAATGGCAACAAAAAAACAAAATCAGAAGATTGTAAAATGCTCATTCTGCGGAAGGGACGGGAGTGAAGTGGGCAGCATGATTGCCGGTCCCGATGTTTACATCTGCGATATCTGCATCGGAAGCAGTGTGGATATTTTGAAAAATAACCTTGCGGCATTTAATAATTCCAAATCCAAAACTTCGCAAATGCTCACCCCCTCCATTATTAAAAAAACACTGGATGAGTATGTGATTGGACAGGATAAAGCAAAGAAAATTTTATCAGTAGCGGTTTATAATCATTATAAAAGAATAAATTCGAAATCATCATTCTTTGAGCTGGATGAAGTAGAAATAGAAAAAAGCAATATTCTTCTTATCGGTCCTACCGGAGTTGGAAAAACACTGCTTGCACAGACGCTGGCAAAAATTCTCGACGTTCCATTTGCAATAGCTGATGCTACCACTTTAACCGAAGCCGGATATGTAGGTGATGATGTTGAAACAGTTCTTGTACACCTTCTTCAGGCTGCAGATTATAACCTCGAACGGGCACAAAAAGGAATTGTATACATCGATGAGATTGACAAGATTGCCCGGAAAAGCGAAAGCACTTCCATTACAAGAGATGTTTCCGGTGAAGGTGTCCAGCAGGCTTTACTAAAAATTCTTGAAGGCACAATGGCGGGAGTTCCTCCAAAGGGAGGCAGGAAACACCCCGAACAGAGCCTTATAAATATCAATACAAAAAATATTTTATTTATTGTCGGGGGCGCTTTCGAAGGGATTGATAAAATCATTGCATCCCGCATCAATAAAAATAAAATGGGTTTTACATCAGATGATAAAAGAAATAAAATCACAAACGACGATCTGATTAAATTCACCCAGCCGGAAGATCTTCTTAGATATGGATTAATACCTGAATTAATCGGCAGGCTGCCTGTGATTGCACCGCTTCAGTCTCTATCGAGAGATGCATTTAAAAGCATTCTAACTGAGCCGAAAAATGCTATATTAAAACAGTATAAAAAGCTCTTCATGATCGAAGGAATCGAGCTTGAATTTGATCCTTTTGCAATTGAATTAATGGTAGAAAGAGCAATAGAAAGAAAAACAGGAGCCAGGGCATTAAGAGCCATTGTTGAAGAAGTTATGCTTGAAATAATGTATCATCTGCCGGACAAAGAAAATATTGATAAGTGCATTATAACAAAAGAAGTAATTGAAAAAGGAAATGATCCGATTTATTTGGAGGCAGACAGGAAATCAGCTTAAATCCCCATAGTCTCACTATCTAAAAAGAATATTTCAATCAGTGATATAAAGATTTTATTTTAAATGATTAAGAAAGCACTCTTCTTAATTACACTATTTTTTTGTCTTATTCCAGCTCCCCTTCCCTTCGGGAAGGGGCTGGGGGATGGGCCCTCATCCAAAATCCTCATCTTCATGGATCTTCAGCAGACCGATCATTTAAAAGCATACGGCATTACTTATCATGCATTGGAACAGGGCTTAAAAGCAGACTGGCTGCTGAATTACAAGGGCGGTTCTTTTCTAATAGACTATTCTGAAAAAATTGCTGCCGAATGCAGGATAAATAATATCTCTTTTATTGAAATTTCACCTTCCGAGGCAGTAGAAATTTACTCTTTAGTCCAAAGCGAAGATAACAACATGGATGTAATAAGACTTGAGAAACCGCCTAAAGTTGCAGTTTATGTTCCGCCCGGATTTCAGCCGTGGGACGACGCGGTCACTCTCGCACTTGAATATGCCGATATTCCATATGACAAAATCTGGAATGATGAGATTCTGCAGGGAGACCTCTCGAAATATGATTGGCTTCATCTTCATCATGAGGATTTTACAGGCCAATATGGGAAATTCTATGCGAGCTTTGCAAACGCCCAATGGTACATAGATCAGCAGATACAATATGAGAACGATGCAAAGAAGAACGGATTTAAAAAAGTTTCTGAAATGATGAAGTCTGTTTCATTAATGATAAAAAATTTTGTTGGTCAGGGGGGATTCCTATTTGCAATGTGCTCCGCTACCGATTCCTACGATATCTCGCTTGCTGCACAGAATGTAGACATTTGCGCGCAGATGTTCGACGGCGATGCAGCTGATCCGAAAGCACAGGAAAAGCTTGATTTCTCAAATGCTTTAACATTTCAGAACTTCAAATTAGAAATGAATCCTTTTATTTACGAATACAGCAATATTGATATTCAGGCAAATGAAATTGGAAATTTTGAAAATGATTACTTCACTTTATTTGAGTTTTCGGCAAAGTATGATCCAGTTCCGACCATGCTTACTCAGAACCATGCAAATGTAATTAAAGGATTTATGGGGCAGACTACCATGTTCCGGAAAGAGCTTATAAAAAGCTCCGTAACAATACTTGCGCAAAGAGAAGGCACCAGTCAGGTAAAATATATTCACGGGAATTTCGGCAGAGGTACATTCACTTTTTACGGCGGACACGATCCTGAAGATTACCAGCATGCCGTTGGAGATCCGCCCACCGACTTGGCTCTATATAAAAATTCTCCCGGCTACAGGCTGATACTGAACAATATACTCTTTCCGGCAGCAACTAAAAAGAAACAAAAAACGTAATTTTGTAGGCAAAGAGCATAGGGCAAAGTGTAGGTAGTCATCAATTCATATTTTTTTAAAAACTTTTAAAAAAATTTTATGAAAAAGATTAGGATCAAAAACAGCAGCAATGAATTCACTGTGGGAAAGATCGTTTGCGTTGGCCGTAATTATGCTGATCATGCCAAAGAACTCGGGAACGAGGTTGAAGAAAAGCCGGTGCTCTTCCTTAAACCTTCATCGGCAATTATTTATTCCGGAGAGAATGTGGTGCATCCCAGCTTTTCAAATATGCTGCATCATGAAGTTGAGCTTCTGCTTTTGATCGGGAAAAATATTAAGAACGGAAGCGAGGCGGAATCGGAAGAAGCAATTGAGGGATACGGAGTAGGACTCGATATGACTCTCCGGGACCTTCAGAATGAATTCAGAAAAAAGGGAGATCCATGGACTGTCTGCAAATGTTTTGATACTTCCGCAGTTGTCTCGGATTTTATCTTAAAAAAAGATTACCGTCTTCATATGAATGAAGAAATCACCCTTTCTGTAAATGGAGCAGTTAAGCAGAAAGAAAAATTAAACAAGATGCTTTTTGGTCCCGTACAGCTTGTGCAATATATATCATCTCTGCTTACCCTTGAAGCAGGAGATTTAATATTTACGGGGACTCCGGCCGGAGTGGGGAAAGTAGTTCCAGGCGACAAAATATCAGCTAAGATAACAAATATATCGGAATTGGAATGCAGAGTGGCATGATTAGTTTTCGAGCGGCTACCGGTTAAGCTCGCTTAAAGCTTTTTTTACTAAATCCTCCAATGAAATGCCATTGTTTTCACTCAAGATATTACGCACAATATTCTCGGCAACTTTAAAATTATAACCAAGAGTTGTTAAAGCAGAAACCGCTTCATTCTTTACGCTGAACGGAATTTCTTTAACCCCTTTTTCAACAATCTGATCAACTTTATTTTTCAATTCCAGAACAACTCTCTCTGCAGTTTTCCTTCCGATTCCGGGAACAGCGATCATTCTGGAAATATCTCCCGATTGAATCGCATTTTTTAATTCATCAACCTGAATCCCCGATAAAATTCCGATCGCAAGCTTCGGTCCTATTCCGTTTATGCCGATCAGCAATTCGAACATCTCTTTTTCCGCTTCGGAATAAAATCCGTAAAGTGAAATTGAATCTTCTTTTACATTGGTATGGATATAAAGTGAGATCGAACTTTTATCACTTATTTTTTCGAAAGTATTAATTGAAATATTCACCAGGTATCCGACCCCGTTTACATCGAGAAGGATTTTTGTTGGTTTGGAAGAAATTATTTTACCGGATAAAAAGCCGATCATTTAAAAAAAATTTAAAGATTTAAAGATTATCCCGCTGAGCGGGATCCCGCTTTGCGGGAAAAAAATGAAAGATTAAAGAATGAAGCTTTGTCAATCTTTCCTTAATCACATGCTTCCTTAAGTATTTAATAAAGTTAGAAATCCGAGTTATTATTTTATTCTCTTTTCTATTTATTGATTAATTATACGATCGGGAAATTTCTCAATGAAAGATTTCCAGCTGCCGCTTTTTGGCGACTTAAAATTTTTCATCCGGAATGCATGGCATAATGCTACAGCGAGTGCATCCGATTCATCATATTTCATTTTTAAAGAATTTATTGCTAGCAGATTTCTAATCATATAGCAGATCTGATCTTTGCTGGCCGCACCTCTTCCGGCAATTGATTTTTTAATTTCTCTTGGTGAATATTCGCTCGCAGGAATATTATAGTGAACCGCTGCGAGAAGCGACACTCCCCTTGCATAGCCAATCTTCATGGCAGACTGAACATTCTTACCGTAAAAGGCTGTCTCAATTGCAAACTCGTCCGGTCTGAACTGTTTGATAATTCCCACTAGCTCATTATAAATAATTTCGAGTTTTTGAGATAAATTTTTTTCTTGAGGAAGCTTGATTATTCCGCTGGTAATATGAATGAAATTTGATTGAGTGCACCCGGCTTCTGCTCCCTTTTTAATAATTCCGAATCCTGTTAAAATTGTACCGGGATCGACTCCGAGAATTATCACTTTAAAATTCCATGAGTTTAAAAATTAGATTCAGTTATTCGGCAAAATCGGCATTTGAATAAACATTCTGCACATCATCGCAGTCTTCAAGCGCTTCAATAAGAATAATAACCTTTTCGGCGTCTTCTCCGCTTACCTTGATCGAATTTTTTGCAACCCATTGGAGGGAAGCATTTTCAACCGTTAATTTTTTATTTACAATTGCTTTCCTGACCGGTTCGAATGCCTCCATTGAAGTTTTTACCTCATAGAAATCATCCGCAGTTTCAAGGTCATCTGCTCCCGCATCCAAGGCAATTTCCATCAGTTCATCTTCGGATTTACCCTGTTTAAGGAGTGTTATAATTCCTTTTCTGTCGAACATCCATGCTACAGAACCTGTCTCACCAAGCGTACCCCCGTGCTTGCTGAAAATATGTCTTACTTCTGCAACGGTTCTGTTTTTATTATCGGTAGCAACTTCTACCATAACTGCAATACCGCTGTGAGCATAGCCTTCATAAGTAAGTTCAGAATAGTGAGATCCTTCCAATTCCCCTGTAGCTTTTTTTACTGCTCTGTCGATATTATCCTGCGGCATGTTTACCGACTTTGCATTATCGATTGCAAGCCTCAATCGGGGATTTCCGGCCGGGTCGCCTCCCCCTTCTCGTGCTGCAATTGTAATTTCCTTAATAAGCTTTGTAAACATCTTCCCCCGTTTAGCATCGATTACTGCTTTTTTTCTTTTAGTAGTTGCCCATTTCGAATGACCGGACATTTAATTTAACTCCTCATTAATTTCTTTAATCTTTTCGATTATTTCAACTTGAACAGCAGGTTTTACCGTATTAATTTTTTCCCTGATGTCTCTGACTCTAAATTGAGGAAAGATTCTTCCGTCTCTTGCAGTCTTATCAATAGTAAAAACGATATCAAAGAATGTATTGGTTTTATTCATCATTTCACAGAAGCTGCCCATATTAAATCCGATGCAGTCAAAAACCTTATCTGACCCGTTCTGTTTTACACATACAACAAGATGATCCGTACCTACAATTCTTGCTATTCCTGAGACTTCAACATTTTCTGCCAGAAAAACAGGCCTCATGTTTCCAGGTCCGTACGGAGAAAACTGATCGAGAACCCTGAGAAATTTAGGTGTTATTTCAGAGAATTTCAGCCTTGAATCGATCTCTATCTCAGGGAGAAGATCTTCGTCGTTCAAGGATTCCTTAACAATCCGGTTGAATTTTTCTCTGAATTCATTCAGTTTTCCCAATTCTACTGCCAATCCTGCTGCAGCCTGATGTCCTCCGAAATGAATCAAAAGGTCTTCGCACTTTTTCAAGGCATTATAAATATTAAAATTTGAAGTGCTTCTAGCGGAACCTTTAGCTATCCCGTCAACAGTAGTAAGCATGATCGCAGGCCGGTAATATTTTTCAACAAGACGTGAAGCGACAATCCCGATTACTCCAGGATGCCACGTTTCCTGGTGCAGAATGATTGCAAGCTGTTCATTTAAATTGAAAGAATTCTGCACAATATCAATTGCATGTATGAAGGTATCCTCATCAATTTTTCTTCGCTGGTAATTTTCTGTCTCTAGAATCTCAGCAAGCTCTGCTGCTTTTCCAGGATCACCGGTTACCAGCAGCTCAACTGCTCTTTGGGCGTCTCCGAGCCTGCCGACTGCATTTATCCTTGGTGCAATTGTAAAAACAATCTGGCCTGAGGTTAAATTACCCGGTTCCATATTGCTGCTTTTTATGAGGGCAAGGATTCCCGGGCGCGGATTAGTATTTATCTGGTTCAGCCCTTCCCAAACCAAAATTCTATTCTCATTAATCAGCGGAACAATATCTGCTGAGCTTGCAAGAGCAACCAGATCCAGAAATTTTAAAGGCAGTTCATGCCTGCCGATCCTGCTCGAAATACCCTGAGCCAATTTAAATGCTACTCCGGCACCGGAAAGGTATTTAAAAGGGTAAGTGCAGTCCGGCTTGAGCGGATCAAGGACGGCTAAGGCGCCGGGCATTGCTTCTTTCGGATGATGATGATCGCAGATGATTAAATCAATACCTAATGTTTTTGCATACTCAGCTTCATCAATTGCAGTAATACCGCAGTCTACCGAGATCAACAGCGATGTTTGTTTTTCAAATGCATATTCTACCCCGTATTTTGAAAGTCCGTATCCTTCGATTAATCTTTTAGGGATATAATAATCTACATTAGCATCAAGCTCTTTTAAGAAAAGGTACAGCAGTGCAGCCGCACAGGTGCCGTCAACATCATAGTCGCCGAAGATCAATATTTTTTGATTTTCGGTTAAAGCCTGAATTACTCTTGATGTCGCGGCTTCCATTCCGTTCATCAGGAAAGGATCGTAAAGGGATTCAGCGGAGGGGCGGAAAAAATATTTAGCTTGAGAAAAATTTCTTATGTCGCGGAGAACAAGCAGCCTGGAAAGAATTTCGGAAATATTTAATGAATCGGCTAATGCTTTTACTTCATAATCATCTGAAATTTTTTTTATTTTCCAGCGGTTCTTCAGCATAAAAAAATTATATTATTTAACAATAAAGCTTGAGGCATAATTAAGCGGGGTTAATCTCAAGCCCAAAAGAATAAAAATAGTTCACAACTTATAAGCCGAATTTTGTAATCCCGGCGATTAACCGGGACGGCAATTATTTATCTCGTTCCGTTATTACTAACGGAATCCAGCAGTCTACCCGGAAATTCCATTCCGCTTTTGGCGGAATACAAAGCAGAACATCTTTGCCCCCGATTTCATCGGGGGAAAACTTCCCTATTTGACCTTGCTTCAGGCGGGGTTTACCATGCCTCAATCGTTGCCGTTTGAGCGGTGAGCTCTTACCTCGCCTTTTCACCGTTACCCCGTGAGATATATAAGCTAATTTTTTTTCTCCCATGATACATTATCTCACGGGGCTGTATATTTTCTGCGGCACTTTCCGTATCCCGGTTATTACTCCGGGACCCCGGGCATTACCCGGCACCCTGTTCTGTGAAGTTCGGACTTTCCTCCCCCGATTAAAATCGGGAGCAATTGCCCGGTCGTGAATTATTATTATTCTTTATTGCAGGGAACTTTAAATTCTGATTTCTCCCTGCAAAAACCTGCGCTTCCAATTGATAAATTTTATGGAACTGATTTCTTTAAGCTAAGACAGGCTAAACAAATATAATAAATAACTTTGGTTAAGTCAGCAGAATCTGATCGGGAGGAAGTTATATTTTCTTTAATAAGTGAACGATCTTCAAATATTTATTCTAACAAGAATTTTCGGGCAGCACTGCCTTTCTTATTCAGTAGATTCGGCAACTTCAGGTGAAACTAAAATCCTTCCGCAGTATTCGCAGAAAAACAGTTTATTATTTCTTCTGATTTCAAGCTGCCTCTGGGAAGGAACAATATTATGGCATCCTGAGCACGCCGAACGTTTAATTGTTACTACTGCTTTCCCCTTTTTTGCTTTTCTGATTCTCATATAAGCCAGGTAATCGGCTTTTTTTGTTTTTGACTCAATATCTTTCCGCTTAGCTTTCAGCTTTGTTTCCTCTTTCTCATTGGATTTTACAATCTCTTTGAGCTCTGCTTCTTTAGCTTTCAAATCTTCTTTTAATTCTTCCAGCTGCGGTGTAACCGTTTCAATCTCCTCGGTAAGTCTTTTGCTGAGGTCTGCAAAAGAATCATTCTCCGCTTCAAGCTTTGTAACCTGTTCTTCTGTATGATCTATTTCCTTTGTGAGCGCATCATATTCCTTATTGTTTCTCACCTGGTAAAGCTGAGCTTTAAATTTTTTCTGATTAACTTTTAGTTTCTCAATCTCTTCCTCATTTTCCTCTCTTTTTGCAAGAGAATCTTTCTTTTCTTTTTCTTTTTCCGATATATCATTTTTAATCTGATCTATCTTTTCAACTAAAGAATTTACTGCATCAGGCAAATCTCCCCGCTGTTCTTCCAGCTCGTCAAGATGATCATCTAGCTTCTGCAGCTCATATAAGATTTTTAACCGGCTTATCAATTTTTAATAACTCCTTAATTGTTGTAAATAATTACCGGGTTTGTAGAACCGCTGTATTTAAATATTTTAAAATTATTTTCTGCTGCCGTACTCAGCTCTTTTTCAATTTGATTAAGCACATGTATTTCCGTTTCATAATGCCCGGCATCAACCAATAAAATTTTCCCCTGCGCATCGTGAAAAGTATGATATTTTACATCTGCCGTAACAAATGCATCCGCTCCTGATTGGACTGCTTCTTTCAGCAGTTCAGTGCCTGCTCCTCCGCAGACTGCAATTTTTTTTATGGATTCACTCTTTCCTGAGGTATATTTTAGACATTTTGCTTTAAGTTTTTCTGAAACATATTTAAGAAATTCTTCCCTGCCAAGCTGTTTATCTAATTCCCCGACTGCACCCATTCCGTAATTAATATTTTTATTTTTCAGGGGATAAATATCATAGGCTGGCTCTTCGTAAGGATGAGCATTAATTACCGCTGAGATAATCCCCCCTAGTTTCCAAGAATCGGCGATTGCTTCAAGCTTAATTTCGCTGACCTGCTCTTGTTTACCCTTCTCTCCAAGAAACGGAGATGTTTTATTTGATCCGAAAAAAGTCCCGGTCCCGCCGGTTGTAAAGCTGCACCTGCTGTATTCACCTATAATGCCTCCTCCGGCATTAAAAATTGCATCGGCAACTTCTTCAACATGATCACCAGGTACAAAAACAGAAATTTTATACTGGTTTGCAGAAAGGTTTACAAGGAAATCAATTCCTTTTAAACCAAGCATTTTTGCCAGTTCGAAACTGACGCCGTTTTTTGTAAAATCCAGGTTAGTATGTGCGGAAAAAAGAGTTAAATCATTTTTAATAAGCTTTTCAATCAGCATGGAGTTTTTATCCCTTTGAAAATCGAGCGATTTAACCGGATGAAAAATGAGGGGATGATGGGTAATGATGAGGTTGCATTCTTTTGCAATTGATTCGTTAATTACATCCATGGTGAGTTCCAGAGATAAAAGAATATTTTTAACAATATTTTTCCCAGAACCTACCTGGAGACCGGGATTATCTCTTTCCAATGATATCTCCCGCGGCGCCCAGGTTTCCAAAATTTTAATAATCTCTCCGCATGTCATAACAAAAAAACACCCCGAGTTCATCGGGGTGTGCTTTATAATTTAATATCTATATTTTATTTCTAAGAACTTGTATACAGTATATATTTTCGATTTGTGATAGGTTATATTCATATCAAGTAGGTAAATATATATGAAATAATCTATATTTTCAATTATATTTTGCTCACCATAACACATTAGATATTATTCTGCGGTTCCTGCCAGCTTCCGTCTTCTTTAATCAGTTGAATTAAGGAATCTACTGCGTTATTTTCAGGGATGTTCCGTTTAATAATATCCTTTCCCCGGTATAGAGTAATCTTCCTTACACCGGAACCAACGTAACCGTAATCGGCATCAGCCATTTCACCCGGACCATTTACAATGCATCCCATTATTGCAATTTTTACTCCTTTTAAATGTTCAGTCCTTTTACGGATCTTTTCAGTTGTTTCCTGCAGATCGAATAACGTACGTCCGCACGAAGGACATGCAATATATTCAGTTTTGGATATCCGGGTTCTTGCAGCCTGAAGTATTCCGAATAAAATTCTGTTTACTATTTTTTCGTTAGATTCATTTTGATTTACAAATGATTTGATCCAAAATCCGTTTTTAACTGCAGGCATATTTTCTTTTATTTCTTTAATATTAATCCAAACTCCGTCTCCGAATCCATCTAAAAGAAGCGCACCTAAATCTGTAGAAGAAAATAAACGCAGCTGATCAGGATTAATATTTTCATATTCTCTTTTAATTATAACCGGATTCTGAGAATTATTCTGCAGGAGCTTGATAAAAATTCTTCTCTGTTCTGCCATTCCATGTGCATTTTTAGTCTCAATTACTAAAACAGCAGTCCTGTCATTCTTAATTTTTTGAAGAAATTCTAATGTAAGAGAATGGATATTTACCGAAATAAAATTCATTAGGTCATCTTTTTCAGAAGAGTTTAAATATTCTTCGGAAGTAAATAGAGGATGACCTTTCTTTTTATCCTTCATGATTTTCCAGAAACCACAATCATAAATAACTCGTAAGCCCTTTGGACTGTCAAACGGAATATCCCTGCTGCCGAGATAAAGAATATCTGCAGCGCAGTCATTTATGTTCCATTTATCTATTTTTTCTTCATAGAAAAATCCGATATCATTTAAATCTGGAGGTTTTTCGATAATGCGGTTTGAATAGTCAGCAACAACCCGGGGAACATTATTTCCGCCGATTCCTAAAACCTCAAGTGAAACTTTCTTCTTGTATTCAAAAGGATTATAATTCATTTCATCGGCCGGTTCAATGGGATCATGAGGAGATCTTCTTTTATACCTATCGGCAATAAAGATTGCAACCGGTGCTTCATATTCGGGATCTTCAGTTAAGGAAACCCTGATTGTATCGCCTATTCCGTCTTCCAGCAGAGTGCCTATTCCCATTGCGGATTTTATTCTTCCATCTTCACCTCCCCCAGCTTCAGTAACTCCAAGATGTAAAGGATAGTTCATCCCTTCCTGCTCCATCTTTTGAATCAGAAGACGGTATGCCTTAACCATGACCTGCGGATTGCTTGACTTCATGGAAAGAACAATCTGGTAATAATTAAGATCTTCGCAGATGCGGACAAATTCCAAAGCCGATTCAACCATGCCAAGCGGTGTATCGCCGTACCTGTTCATAATCCTGTCCGATAAAGAGCCATGATTTGTTCCTATCCTCATCGCGGTGCCGTATTCTTTACAAACTTTTACAAGCGGAGTAAATTTTTCTCTTATCCTTTCAAGCTCTGCTTCATAAAGACCATCGGTATATTCCATGGTTTCAAATTTTTTTCTGTCCGCATAATTGCCCGGGTTCACCCTTACCTTTTCAACAATTCTCGCTGCTATTTCAGCTGCATTAGGGGTGAAATGAATATCCGCAATTAATGGAACTTCACAGCCTCTGCTGCGCAGTTCTTTTTTTATTGCTTCCAGATTTTGCGCTTCAAGCTTGCTTGGTGCAGTAATCCTTACGTATTCGCAGCCGGATTCAACCATTCTTATAGTCTGCTCAACGGTAGCTTCTGTATCCATTGTATCGGTGGTTGTCATCGATTGGATGCGTATTGGATTATTTCCGCCGAGAGGAATGCTCCCTATCTGCACTTCTCTTGTTTTATATCTTTTATATTCGGTAAGACTGGGACAGTATTTTTTAAACGCAGATAAATTTTCAATCATCGGATTCGAATATATTGCTTTTTCATAATTTCAGAATTATAATATAATAAACAAACTATTATCAAGATATGATTTTATAAATATCTTTTATGAATTACGATTTATGATTTACGAATGATGATATGAATTTGGAATTATGAAATAATTTTTTTTAGAAAACTTTTTATCTTTTCATTTAAAAAATGGGGATTTTCAACAGCACTCATATGCCCTGAACCGGGAACTATTGTGAATTCACTTCCCTTTATCTTCCCTGCCATCGATTTCATAGTATCAGGAGTAGTTAAAGTATCCTTTTCACCGCATAAAACCAGTACAGGTATTTTTATTTTGGAAAGATATTCAGTAGTATCAGTTCTTCCGGCCATTGCCAAAAGACAGCCCTTTACTCCAATGGGATCAGAGTTCATTGACCTGTCTAAAATTGAAATATACTCCTGCCCGAGTTTTTCTATTGATTCTTTAGCAAAGCAGTTAGGCACAAAATCGGCAATATATTTCTGAATCCCTTCATTATTTATTCTTTTAATACCGGCAGCTCTTTTCAATTTGGTCTCATTATTATCTGCTTCGGATTTAGTATCGCAAAGAATCAATGCCCGGAACTTTTCTTCCATTCTTTCAACAGCCCGTAAAGAAATATACCCTCCCATCGAAAGTCCGCATAAAATAGGATGTTCCAGTTTTAATTCATCAATTATTTTCTCTAAATCGTCCACGAAAGATTCAATAGTATATTGTCCGTCGCCTG
>CAYSGP010000410.1:0-17845 GCA_964430095.1 uncultured Ignavibacteriaceae bacterium | reverse complement strand
GAATTCTTTTCCTGCCCATTCAGCTTCTCCGTAATTGCGGTCTCTCGTTACACCCGAAACATCATGAACTATTGCCTCCCTTTTCCCAAGCAGCCGGTTAAACAGCGTCGATTTCCCGACATTTGGTCTGCCTACGATTACTACAAGCGGTAACTTCATTTCAATTCACTAAAAATTATAACAATAAGAATTTAAAAAATAAATTGTTTTAAAGATAAACCTATTTAAGAAAAGATAATATTGTTTTGCAGGCAGGTTAGTCTTTTAAAATGTGAAAAGATGATTTAAGGAATGATATTTTACAGTTTGGTCAGCTTATGCAGCTTCTCATCAGCCAAAGACTTGAAAATAGAATTTTCCTTGAATTTACTTACTATTTCCCACTGCGATACCGCCCTGTTTAAATATTCCGTTTTCAATTTCGGTTCGTTAAAGGAATCGGCATATTCTTCGTATGAATAAGCAAGGCGAGTGTGATATTTCGGTTCGTCCAGGAAATTTGATAATGTTTTTTCAAGAAGCCGTACGGCTTTTTCATATTGATTCTGATTAAAGCAAATCCATCCTTCAGTATTTTCAACTTTGAATTGTATTCTTTCTTTCTCCTCATCATCGAGATTTTCAATTATGGCTTTTGCTTTTTCAATATAGTCTCTCGCGGTTTCCGCATCTGCTCCGTTGTCGGCATAAATATCGGCAAGCTCCAGCAAAGCAATATGCTGCATCTTCGAATGATTTTCTTTGTCCAGGCGTAATGCAGTCCGAAACTCCTGTGCAGCTTCATCCAGATCATTTCTTTTTTTCAAAGTTTGTCCTAGCAGTATATGGTATTTTATTTTATCGGGATGAATATTTACCGCATCAGTGAGAATTTTGACGGCTCCGTCTATATCATTTAATTTCTCAAGGCTCATCGCTAACCGCTGGTATGCATCAGGCGCCTGCATATTATCAGGTGCTGTATATTTAGGATCAATTTTTATTGCAGTTCTAAAAGCTTCCGCTGCTTTTGAATATTCTCCCATATAAAAATTGCATAATCCGATGCAGTAATGTGCTCCTTTTAAATTGAAATTCAACTCGAGCGATTTTTCATATTCGGGAACAGCCTTGGCATATTGAAGCGAATAATAGTAAGTATTCCCTTTTACGTGGAATGCTTCAAAATCGTTATGATCAAGCTGGATAGCTTTATCACATTCCTGTTTTGCCCATTCGTAAACCATGTTTCCCTTAATTCTGTAAGATTCAGCTTTCATCAGGAAGTCGGCATTATCAAGGTGAGCTATTACAGCTCGTTTAAAATACCCGGCATTCTTATAATTAAAGGATGTTTTTTGAAAAGCAAAATCTGTATCTGCACATTTTCTATCCGCATCTTTAAAAGCCCTGTCCGTTTCAGCAATTGCCAATGTCAATTCAACCTTCAATTGGCCGTTTTCACCCACTGCTTTTTTATTTTTGAGTTCATTTTCTTTCCTCACGGCTTTTAAATATTCCAGGAATAACTGCTCAACCCAGTTTGAATTTGCTTTAGCCAGATCGTTATATGCTCCGGCAAGATCGAAAAATCTGTTTTCATTATTATAGATCTCAATGGCTTTATGCAGGATTAAGCTGCTTTGCTCCGATAATCCCAGTTTATAGAGAACGACTCCGTAATTCTGAAATAATTCCGCTTCAATAATCAATGTCTTATTTTCAAATCCGGATGCAAATATGCCGTCGAAAATTTCCTTTGCCTGCTGAAGCTGATCCGGCATTCTTTTAAGTGTATGCATTATATTGATAATGCAGCCCGATACTCCTTTAAATATCCTGGCTTTAACTGATGAGCCTTCCAAATTAAGCTTTTCGACAATACCAAACGGATCTGTTTCCGATTTTAGTATTGAGGCTAATTCCTCGTAAGCTTGAATTTCCTCCTGACCGACATTTGCCGACCGCAGGCAATCAGAGATATCCGAATAAGAAACAGGATCTTCAGGATAGATTCTTATAAGCCTTTTCAGTATCCTCATTCCGTCATTAATTCTTTTCATTTTAAATAAAGCATCCCTGTATCCTTTGAGCAGATTTCTATTCTCGGGCTCTTTCGATAATCCTTCACGGTAGTATTTTATTGATTTATCGAATTCTTCATGTGCCTTTCTGCTTTCATTTCTATTTTCAGCTGCTATTCCTTTTTGATAATGAATTGCCCCCATCGTTTGAAGAAGGCCTGTAAGCTTTTCTTTTTCACCGTACAGCTGGTATGCCTTTTCGGCTGCAGCCTGAGAATCATCAAGCTTGTTAAGATAAAAATAAGCAACGCTTAAATTGTAATAAAAAACAGGATTAGGATTTTCCATGCTTAGTGTAATTGCTCTTTTATAAAATTCTGCTTCCAAAGCATAGCTGTCGTTTTTATTTGAATAAACGAGTCCCTCCAGGTTATAAATATCCGGGATATCCGGATTCAGCTGTTTGGCCTTTTCCAGCTCATGTAAAGTACGTTTTTCATCTTTATATTTTTCCCAGTAGAGACGTGCAAGATTAAACTGTGCAGCAGCACCCACCAGTAAAGGATTCAAATTGATTGCTTTTTGATACCGGAAGACTGCATCTTCCTTATTGCCGTCTACATCATAGGCAACGCCGAGATTATAATGAGCCGCAGCGAAATCAGGATCAAACTTTATACTCTCCCGCCACAATGAAACGGCATCACGCAGGCGGTCAATTCTGGTGTTATTTTTATCGTAATCGCTGAATAATTTATATCCTTCCAGGAAATATTTATAAGCCTGCCAGTTCCTGGTTCCGGTATCTTTTGACAGCTCCAGAATTAATTTATATGACAGCTCATCTACAACTTCCGGTATCCCTTCTGCCAGCTCATTCTTTTTAATTGTATCGGAGGGCCAGGTTGCTTCAAAATACTGAACAGGAACATAATCCGGTTTTGAAAAAGAAATAAGTGAAGGTTTACGCTCAAGTCTTATCACCAGTTTATTTTGGGTACCATACTGCTGCAGCGAGCCTGATACATAATTTCCGCCGAAAATTTTCAGCAGTATTGCAGAGATTGAACCAAGAGGAATTTTAACCGGACCGATTGACACATCTCCGAGCTTCTGGAGGTCCATGGAAAACTCGCCTCCTACAACATTCAGCATCTGGATTTCTTCTTTACGGGTTTTCGTTCTGTTTATTCTCTGCATCCAATACTGCTTTAATCCCTCCCTGCTGCCCAGCTTTGAAATTTCCTGAAGATGGTACATCAATATGTCATCAATCCCCATTGCTACTCCTTGGTATTCATTATCCTTTCCTGTTTCATTGATTATGGGAAGAACATTTAATGAATTTTTCTGTTTAAAGACTGGAACATCTTTTTTAAAGAACCCGCTTAAATTAATTTTTTGATAAAGGTGTTTAATCAAAAAGGCAAGGAGAAGCAGAAGGAGGAATATTTCAAATATATTCAGGAGAAGAAGAAAAAAATTAGTTTGTATCCAGCTTACGGTTTCTTCCATCCATACAAATGATCCTTGCTCAGGAATTACTTCAAAGGATAACGACTCCTTTACAGGTTCGATACCAGCACCGGAAATTACCATGATTAAGGTATATTTTCCGGAATCCAGGTTTTCGAAATCATCCCGATTAAATTCTATTGTAAATAATTTACCCGATTGGGAAACCGGGACATATGCAGAAGAAGGGACGACTTCATATCCCATCTTTTTCACTCTTCCGTCCCAGGCAATGATATTCGGAACATCCAGATGAACTGAATCTACTTTACCGCGGGATGCGGCAATCCAAACCGGAAGAGAATTATTTTCCTTATCCAATTTATAGGAGGTTTTATCCGCAATAAAAAGCGCAGATTTATTTTGATTCTGCGGCAAAATGGATAAAGTGAAAAGAAACATATAAATGACTGAAGCTCTCATTCGATGTCTCCTTTGATTAAACAGCGTATATCTTAAGAAGAAGAGAGGGGATTAAGTTTAATTTTAATATAGAAATTATTTTCTATTATAACAACAGCTCTGAAAAAAGAGAGCTGCTAAACACAGTTGGAATATTAATAAAGAGTCAGGCGGGATTAGTCAAATATTCATTGATAGCAGCGGCAGCTTTTCTGCCTGCTCCCATGGCTAAAATTACTGTAGCTCCGCCAGTCACAATGTCTCCGCCGGCAAACACTCCTTTTTTTGAAGTAGCCATAGTAGTTTCATTTACTTCTATATTTCCCCATTTATTGAAATTCAATCCGGCTGTAGTTTTTTGGATTATTGGGTTTGATCCGTTTCCGACAGCGACTACAGCCATATCAATATTTATTAAATATTCCGAGCCTGCAACGGGTACAGGACGGCGCCTTCCGGAAGCATCAGGTTCACCCAATTCCATTTTTTGAAGCACTGCTTTTTTCAACCAGCCTTTCTCGTCGCCAATAAACTTTACAGGGTTCGCCAGCATGATAAATTCTATCCCCTCTTCCTTAGCATGGTGAACTTCCTCTTTTCTAGCCGGCATTTCAATTTCCGACCTGCGGTAAATAATGCAAGCATTTTCAGCCCCGAGACGTTTAGCTGTCCTAACGGCATCCATTGCTGTATTCCCTCCACCGAAGACCGCAATACTTTTACCTGCACAATTAAAAACAGGAGTATCATATTCAGGGAATCTGTAAGCCTTCATTAGATTTACCCTGGTAAGAAATTCATTTGAAGAATAAACTCCGATTAAATTTTCTCCTTCGATATTTAAGAAATGAGGCAAACCTGCTCCTACCGCGATGAATACCGCATCAAATCCATTCTGAAACAGCTCATCAATGGTATCAGTTAAACCGACTATAAAATTTGTTTTAAACTCTACTCCCAGTTTTTTCAATACTTCAACTTCTGCCTTAACAATTTCTTTAGGAAGACGGAATTCAGGAATTCCGTAAATTAATACACCCCCTAAATCATGCAGAGCTTCGAAAACAGTAACTTCATGCCCCATTCTAATCAAGTCGCCCGCACAGCTTAAACCTGCCGGGCCGCTGCCAACTACGGCAACTTTTTTCCCGGTTTTCTTTTTTATTTCAGGTATCTTTATTCCCGAATGGATTCTTTCATAATCAGCCGCAAATCTTTCCAGTCTGCCTATTGCAACAGGCTCATTTTTTTTACCGACCGTGCATTTAATTTCGCATTGCTCTTCCTGCGGGCAAACTCTGCCGCATATTGCCGGCAAAATATTATCTTCCTTAATCTTTGCAGCGGCTTCTGAAAATTTTTCCTCGGCAATAAGCGCAATGAATTCTTTTATTTTGATATTTACAGGACATCCTTCTATGCATGAAGGTTTCGGGCATTGAATGCATCTTAGTGCTTCCTGCTTTGCAAGCTCTTCTGTAAATCCCAGGTTTACTTCAAAAAAGTTTCTGCTTCTTTCAACCGGATCCTGTTCAGGCATTTTCTGCCTGGGGATTTTCATTCTTTCTTTGTTAGTTATTATTGCCATCTTTTTAAAAGTATCACAGATTATTAATCTGTGGTACCGGTTTTTTTATGTTGCGTTTAGGTTTAGCCTGCAAAGATGGTTTTTCAGGGCTTCTTCTTCGTCAGCTAAATATGATCTATTTCTTCTCTCCAGGATCTCAAAATTCACATCATGGGCGTCGAACTCGGGCCCGTCTACACAGACAAAAACTGTTTTGCCTCCGACTTCAGCCCGGCATCCTCCGCACATCCCGGTCCCATCAACCATAATAGGATTCAAGCTTACTACTGTTTTTATTCCGTATTCCCTAGTTAAATTTGCAACAGCTTTCATCATTGGAATTGGACCTATTGCCAAAATAAAATCTATTTTTTTTTCTGTAAGAATGATCTCCTTCAGTTTATCCGTAACAAAACCATGATACCCATAAGTTCCGTCATCAGTTGTAAAGAACACTACATCGCTTACTTTTTTCATTTCATCTTCAAGAATCACAAACTCTTTAGTTCTTCCGCCAATTATAGCAATTGTATTGTTTCCGGCTTTCTTCAGTGCATCGGCAACCGGATAAGCTATTGCCGTACCCACTCCGCCGCCGACAATAACTACTGTTCCGTACTTTTGAATGTGAGAGGGTTTCCCGAGGGGACCGGCAATATCCTGAATGCAGTCTCCCGCATTAAGCAGATTCATCTCCTTGGTAGTTTTCCCGATTCCCTGGACAATGATTGTTATAGTTCCTATTAAAACATCTGAACCCGCTATCGTTAAAGGGATCCTTTCACCATTAGGAGAAACTCTAATTATTACAAATTGCCCGGCTTTTCTTTTTTGGGCAATTTTAGGCGCTTCAATCTCAAAGCGTTTTATATCCGGTGCTAAAAATTCAGCAGCAACTATTTTATGCATTTTATAAATATTATAAGAAAAAGAGCAAAGCTGAATATATTTTCCGGGCTACTTTGCTCTTTATTTAAGTTTAACTAAAATCTATATGTAGCTCAAAAATAAAAATTTACAGGGCAGCAGCTAGTTCTTTTTCGATTGACTCCACAGGCTTTATATCTTTAACTTTCATTTTATGTTCAGCTTCTACAACGGCAATAGCAGTCATGTTGATTATATCATCCACCGTTGCACCAGTCTGCAATACATGGATTGATTTCTTCATTCCCATAAGAACAGGACCTATTACTGTTGCTTGTCCGATTCTTGCCATTAACTTATAAGCGATATTACCTGAATTGAGGTCGGGGAAAATTAGCACATTTGCGCCGCCTTTCAGAGTGCTGAACGGGAAATTCTCTTCAATAATCTGCGGAACGACTGCGGTATCTGCCTGCATCTCGCCGTCGACCATAAGATTCGGCCTAAGCTTTTTAACAATTGCCGTAGCTTCTTTAACCTTTATAGATTCAGGATAAGGAGAGCTTCCGAAATTGCTGAAAGAAAGCATTGCAACTTTGGGAACAATATCAAAAGTCTGCACAGTATCGGCAGCGGAAACCGCAATCTCAGCAAGCTGTTCTGCGGTAGGATTTATATTAACGGTTGCATCCGCAAAGAAGTAGACATCTTTTTTTGTTACGACAATATAAAGCCCTGAAACAATTTTGAATCCTTCTTTAACTCCGATACACTGCAGTGCAGGTTTTATTGTTGTCGGATATTGAGTTGTCAATCCGCTTATTAGTGCATCTGCATCGCCGGAATCAACCATCATTGGTCCGAAGTAATTAGGGTATCTCATTACGCGGTTTGCCTTATTCATCGTTACACCTTTTCTCTGACGCTTAGCATAATATTTCTGAGCATACTCGGCGACTTTTGGGCTTTGCAGAGGATCGATAATTTCAAACTCATTCAGCTTATATCCAAGTTTTTTTATTTGTTCCTTAATAATTTTTTCATTTCCAAGCAGAATTGGTAAAGCGATATTATTATTCTGAGCAACATGTGCGGCTCTGATAATTTTTTCCGCTTCTCCTTCCGGATAAACTACTCTTTTAGGGTTTTTCTGGGCCTTATGGATCATTACTCTTATTACTTCTTTTGATAATCCGAGCCTTTCCTTCAGTTCCTCTTCATAAGCGTTCCAATCCTCAATTTTCTTTTTTGCTACACCTGTTTCGATTGCAGCTTTAGCAACGGCAGGTGCAACTTTCCAAAGTACTCTCGGATCAAACGGTTTTGGAATTATATAATCTTTACCGAAAGAAAAATCTTCTCCTCCGTATGCGTTTATAACTATTTCAGGAACTTTTTCTTTTGCAAGAGCAGCAAGTGCTTGTGTTGCCGCCATTTTCATTTCTTCATTAATAGCCATTGATCTAACATCAAGCGCGCCGCGGAAAATAAAAGGGAATCCTAAGACATTATTCACCTGGTTCGGAAAGTCGCTTCTTCCTGTAGCCATGATTATATCATTTCTAACAGAAACTGCATCTTCATAATTAATTTCCGGGTCCGGATTAGCCATTGCAAACACAATCGGATTTGCCGCCATATTCTTGACCATATCTTTTGAAACAACTCCGCCGACCGAAAGACCGATAAATACATCTGCACCCTTCATTGCTTCAGCCAGATTCTTCTATTCTTTCTCAACTGCAAATTCGTCTTTATATTTGTTTAAATCTTTCCTGCTCTTTGTAATGCATCCCTTTGAATCGAACATTAAAATATTTTCTTTTACAACTCCGGCTCTTATATAATGCTTGCAGCATGAGATCGCAGCAGCACCCGCACCGTTCACAACAATTTTTAATTCGGAGAGTTTTTTACCTGCAACTTCGGCGGCATTAATTAATGCTGCACATGATATAATTGCAGTTCCATGCTGATCATCATGAAACACAGGAATATTCATTGTAGCTTTTAATGTTTCCTCAATTTCGAAACATTCAGGAGCTTTAATATCTTCAAGGTTTATTCCTCCGAAAGTCGGCTCCAGGAGCTGTACGGCTTTTATAATTTCTTTAGGATCTTTGCTTTTTAATTCAATGTCAAACACATCGATGTCTGCAAACCTTTTGAACAGAACGCCCTTTCCTTCCATAACAGGTTTGCCGGCATGCGGACCGATATCGCCCAAACCGAGAACGGCTGTTCCATTAGAGATAACAGCTACGAGATTTCCTTTTGCAGTATATTGATAAACAAGGTCATCATCTTTTGCAATTTCGCGGCAAGGTTCTGCTACTCCGGGTGTATAAGCTAGAGAAAGATCCCGGGAAGTTAAACAAGGTTTTGTTGATACTACCTCAACTTTTCCTTTTCGCCCCCGGCAGTGATATTCAAGGGCTTCTTCTTTTCTAATTTTCATTTGTTTCTCCTGAATTCATTTGTTTTGTTTGAATCGTTTTGTAATCCACTTTTGATGGATTGTAAAAGATTTTTTGGATTGTATTGATTAGAATATAGAAATGAGTAAATTCTCGTTCGAAGGGAAATTTCAATACTATATTCCCCTTTTCGTTCAATTTAATTTTCCTTTACAAAGCATTAAATTTTTGCTGAAATCTCTGCATTTACCCACAAATTGTGCCACAGCCTTACCGATTCTATCAGTTCTGATTACCAAAAAATAATGTATTAAACCACTCTTTTTTAATTAATTTTATGGATAAAGATATAAAAAGAATTGCTTATTCTTGAATATGAAAATGACTTTTCTTAGTTAAGAATTTAGACTTGGAATGATCTTTTAAGGAGATTTGATAAGCAGGACAGGAACTAATGGTCCCATTTAAGTGATCCATTTTTACAAGGGTTGAGGGGTATGAGGGTATACGGTTTGGGGAAAGATCAAAGAAAATATTTTTATAGAGAATCTCCGAGTTTAGCGTTTGAACTATAAAATTTCCAAACATACCTTATTCCGTATGCCCTTATACCCAATACCTTATTGATTAAGAGGTTTATCCCCTTCCGGACTTTTTTTATCATCTACTTTTTCAAGATAGATCAGCTGCAGTCCTAGATCCCTTATTTTCATAAGGATTCCGAATAATGCGGCTTGATCTTCAACATTTCCTTCAATCAAAGTTTCATCTTCATTTAATTTTTTAATATGGAGATTATTCAGCCATTTGGAAAATCTATATGAAAGACAGCCGTGTACTTTTATTTTGTAAGAAGAGGACATATTTTAATTTCTAACTATAAATAATTATTAAGGTTTAAATTACGTTCAAAGTTCAGGTTCAGGTTCAAGTTCAAGTTCAGGTAGAACTTAAGTTGCTGAAATCTTGAACTTGAACCTCTTGAACTTGCACTTGAACTTGAACTCCTGCTTTACTTCTGAAAATCGAATGTTGCCTGAACCGGTTCTGCGGCTAATTTTTCCTTCCTGCCGAATACTTTTCCTGCTAAGGCAGGTATCTTCACTTTAATCCTGTCCATATAAGAATAAACAACAGGGACAACTAGTAAAGTTAAAAACATGGAGCTTGTAAGACCTCCCACCAGTGCCCATGCAAGTCCTGCTTTCCATTCCGAGCCTGCACTTGTAGAGAGTGCAATCGGAAGCATACCGAACACCATTGTTAATGTAGTCATTATAATAGGCCGTAATCTTATTTGGCCTGCTTCAATCAATGCATCATAAGTGCTGAGTCCTTCATTTTTCATCTGGTTTGTTCTATCTACAAGAAGGATCGCATTCTTGCCGACAAGCCCAACAAGCATTATTATACCGAGTATTGAAAATATGCTTAATGAATTCATGGTTAATGCCAATGCAAGCAGAGCACCGACCATTGCCACCGGGATTGAAAAGAGAACAACGAACGGATAAACATATGAATCATATAAGGCAACCATAATCATATATACAAATAATATTCCGGCAAGAAGAGCAAGTCCCAAGCTTCCGAATGAATCGGCCTGATTCTTCAGATCGCCTTCATATTCAATTTCAACCCCTTTAGGCAGACTATTTTTACTTAAACCGGCCTGGATATCCTGCCCGATGCTTCCGCTGGGTCTTCCGACTGCCTGAGAAAAAACAGTAATCGAACTAATACGGTCTCTTCTTTGAAGCTTGGTAGGGCCTGTAGTCTGATAAATATCTGCAAACTGCTGCAGCTCGATCTGCTCTCCTTTTCTGTTAACAAAGGAAAGATGATTCAAATCGGATAATTTCCCCCTGTCAAATTCATCAAGAACAATCCGGATATCGTATTCATCATTTCCATCCCTGTATTTTGAATCATCATCTCCGGTTAATGCAACACGCAGTGCAGCTCCGACTTCTGCAATTGATAATCCAAAGAACGCAAGCTTCTCCCTGTCAATATCGATTTTGGTTTCAGGTTTTCCTTCCTCGGATGAAAGCCTGACGTCTGCAGTTCCCGGAATCTTTTTTACGATATCTGCAATTTTATCCGCGGCAGCTTTTACATCTTCCCTGTTCGGGCCCTTGACAATCAATTGTATCGGAGTTTGATTTGCAGTTCCGAATATACCAATCGGGTTGACTCTTACTTTAACTCCGGGAATTTTTTGAACTTCAGCTTTTATAATGCTGCCGACTTCATCGGTTGATTTTTTCCTCTCATTTTTGTCTACTAAAGTTACGTTCAATTCGGATGAATTATTCGAAGATTGTCCGAACAAACCTTCATTCGAAGCCCCGACATTGACAAATATTTTTTTAACCTCAGGCAGAGAGCTTATAAACTGCTCCACTCTCTGGGTAACAAAATTCGTTTTATCCAAAGAAGATCCGGGAGCAAGTTCAAGAGTTACCGCAAATTCACCGCGGTCGGTCACTGCAATAAACTCATTACCTATAAATCCGCCGCCGATCAATCCAAAGGATGCAAAGAATAAAAGCGCAGAACCGATAATTATTTTCCATTTATTATTTAAAGACCATTTTAACAGATCCAAGTAAAAGTTTGTAAATTTTTTAAATCCGTTTTCAAACCAGATCGCGAACTTTCCGATAATAGATCTGTTTGAAAGTCTCTCAAGCTTTCCGATTCTGGAAGCAAAAAGCGGTGTCAAGGTAAATGAAACAAATAAGCTCAGCAAAGTTGAAATTACAACTACTGCAGCGTACTGTCTTATTATATTTCCAATTAATCCCCCGGTTAATGCAAGAGGAACAAACACCACAACATCAACCAAAGTAATTGCAAGTGCTGCAAATCCTATTTCATTTCTTCCTTTAAGCGCGGCAACTTTCTTCTCTTCCCCTTTTTCAAGATGATGGTAGATATTTTCCAGAACGACAATCGAATCATCTACAAGAATACCCACCACAAGAGATAGACCAAGCAGGGTCATCAGGTTCAAGGTGAAATTAAACATATACATCACGATAAAGGTAGAAATCATCGAAGCAGGAATTGCCAGCAGCACAATTAAAGAATTCCTGATGCTGTGCAGAAAAAGAAGCATAACAATAGCTACTAATACTACTGCCAGCATAAGATCGGATTTTACTGCATTGGCGGCATCAATTGTGAATAAAGATCCGTCCTGTGCAACATCAAATTTCACATTTTCATTCTTATACTCGGATTCAATCTTTTTTATCTCCTGCCGTACAAGCTTGCTTACTTCAACGGCATTTGCATCCGTTTGTTTCTGAACCAGTATACCGATTGAAGTAACTGCGTTTATGCGGGTAATATTTGTATGCTCCTTAATCCCGTCTTCCACTTCAGCGACATCCGAAAGCTTTATATCACCGCCGCCGGCAGAATGCGCGATTACAAGATTTCTTAATTCCGAAAGCGACCTGAATTTTCCGGCAACGCGTACAATATATTCTTCATTCGGATTCTTAATTTTTCCTGTAGGGAAATCAAGATTAGAGCTGCTTATTGCCTGTGTAACCTGAAGTATAGACAAGCCGTATGAACGGATTTTTCCCGCGTCAAGATTTATCTTAATCTCTCTTTCATCTCCGCCGATCAAAGCTACCTGTGCAACTCCCGGCACTTTTGAGAATCGCTGCTTAACCCTGTCATCCACCCATTGATAAAATTCTTTAGTAGGCATACCGGATGTAACTCCCATTCTAAGAACAGGGATTTCATCGAGAGCAAATTTTGCCAGTGTAGGAGTTTTCGCCTCTTCCGGGAGCTGTGAAAGGACTTCATTTACTTTCCTTTGAACTGTCTGAAGAGTAACGTCAACATTTACCGACTGATCGAATTCTGCAGTAACAAATGAAACTCCTTCGTACGATGACGAGTTAATTGCTTTAAGCTGATCCACGCTTGATATAGCATCTTCAATAACTTTAGAAACCGAAGTTTCAACTTCATTCGGCGATGCCCCGGGATAAACAGTGGTAACTGTAATCCACGGTGAATTCATCTTCGGAAGGAGCTCATAATTCAGCTGCGTATAGCTGTATAAACCAAGGACTATTAAAGCCGAGAAAATAACGACAATAAGCGTTGGTCTTTTTATTGATAATTCAGTTATAGTCATTTCATATTCTCCTTATGCAATCGTTAAGAATTTGATAAACCTGTCTTGCCGGCCCTCGGCTTCGCCGCGAGGCGAGCAGGCGGTCAAATTCCTACTAAGAATTAGTTTATTACCGATACTCTATAATTATCTTTTAAATTATTCTGCCCGTTCACTACGACCTGCTCCCCTTCCTTAACACCTTGAAGAACTTCAAGCATGTCATCATAAACATTGCCGATTACAACATTCTTTTCTTTTGCAATCCCGTTTTCAACGACAAATAATTTTGCATCTTTAATGCTTCCGACTAATGCTTCGCGTGGAATTAATATTGATTCATTATCCTTAATGGAAGTAAAGCTTACCTTCCCGAACATTCCGGCTTTTAAAGGATACTTACTGTTGTTCGGCAGCGTGATTTCTACAGGATAAGTATGTGAAGCATCTCCCTGGTCGCTGATCGTTTCAATTCTTCCTTTAAAGGCTGCCTCAGGATAAATATCAGTAAATATTTCAACTTTATCTCCCGGCTTTAATCTGAATGCATCTTTCTCCGCAACATTCAGCTTCACCTTCAATTTGGAGATATCGACAATGTTTGCTACTACCGTTCCTTTATTTACATAATCGCCTTCGTCAACATTCTTTGCCGTAACAATTCCCGATATAGGAGCCGTAATTTTCGTATCGCTGTACTCTCTTTTAGCAGTGATATATTGGGATTCAGCAGACTGAAGCTCAAGCTTTGCCGCTTCAAGCCTGGTCGCCGCAATTGAACCTTCCCTAAATAAAGATTCATATCTTTCAAAATCTTTTTTTGCTTTTTCGTATTTAACTTCGGCAGTAAGATAAGATGCATGCTTTAATTCATCATCAATCTGTATTAAGACCGAACCTTTGGATTTATTATCGCCTACCTTTGCATAAACCCCCGTTACTCTCCCCGAAGCTTCGGCGACTACGGCTACATCATTGCTGCCGGTTATTGTTCCGGTTAATTCAAGATTTTTTGATACTTGTTTTTTACCGGCTTTCTCAACCGTAACCGAATAAGTATCTATTACACTTGTATTTGATTTAGCCTCCAATTTCGATTTATTATTCATTAAAATGAAAATTACCCCGCCTATCACAAGAAATAAGACTGCACCTATCTTAAGCTTTTTCATTTTACCCATCCTTTATTTTTATTATTCTAAATTCTTTCGTTTTTCTTTTTACTCGGGAAATTCCATTTCGCCGATTGATCTTTCAAGATTTGCTTTTGCAAGCTCATAATCTACAAGCGACTGAACATGATTTGTCTTTGCAGTCAGCAACGCCACTTCGGCATCAAGAAGCTCAGAGTTTAATGTTAATCCCTGTTTAAACAAATCGTTTGTCACCTTATAATTTTCTTCCGCCTGCTCAACGCCGGATTCGGATACCGAAAGTCTTTCTTTCGCTTTAATCAGATTTAAATAGCTGGCGCTTATGTCTAAAGCAACAGCATCTTTTAAGCTTTTATAAGAATCTTTAGTCTGCTCATACTGCATTTCAGCCTGGGTAGCCTGATTCCCGGTTTTATTCCAGTTCCAGAGATTGAACGACATCTGTACGCCCACATCCCAGGTATCCTGAAATTCATTCTGCACTGGAAAAATTCTTGTATTCGGTTTTGCATAATTGTAATTGCCGACGATATAAATCTGGGGATACCAGTTCGAATTCGCCAGTGTAACTCCGTTTTCGCTAGCTTTGACTCGATAGTCCAATGCTCTTAGTTCAGGTCTTTTCTCGTATGCAGTTTCAAGCAGCTGATCATAAGTTTTAACCTGCTCTACCTGCAGTATTATTGTATCCACCGTTTGAACATTCGCATGTACAGGAAAGCCGATGATATTATTTAAATTTATTTTTGACAGCTTCACGGCATTATCGGCATCAATCTGCCGGAGCCTTGCTTCATCAAGCTGGACCTGCACCTTAAGCATATCATTTCTTGTAACCAGTCCTTCATTGAACATGTTCTTCACATCTTTAAGGTGAGCATTCACCTGCTGAACATTTTCATCAACAACTTCTTTAATTTTATTAGCTTTAAACAAGCCCCAGTAAGCCGATTTAATATTCAGTACAAGCTGCTGTTTATCCCCGGTAAATTCCTCCTGCGCCGCATTAAAATTATATGCAGCAATCCGGCTGCTGCTGTTTAATCTGAATCCCGTAAATACAGGCTGCCTTAAAGAAAGCTGAAGGAAATAATTATTCTGCAGACTGGAGGATATTTTAACAGCCCCAAGCGGACCCGCATCAAGTGAAAAGGGATCTATAGGACTTAAACGCATATAAGAAGCATTAAAAGTAAAAGACGGGAGCCTGTCAGCAAACACTTCGCCTATCCTTGCTTCGGCGGAGACGACTCTTGCATTTGAGGAATGCAGCTCTTCGCTGTTTTGAATTCCGATACGGAGAGCTTCATCTAAAGTAAGAATTCTTCCTGCTCTGGAACTGTCGTATTGAATATTCAATTCTTGTGCACTGATAGTTCCAATAGTAAAAATGAATGCCAGGGCTATTATATTTCTAAGATTGAATTTCATTATTACCATTCTCCTTTATCTTCATTAAAATCCGCGATTTTCAATACAAACTTAATTAATGACACAGGGGCAATACATTGAACAAAGGTTTATTTTGAGGTTTATTTTTTATAGTGTCCTGCTGATAAGCGGAAATAGGAACAGATAAACGGAAGAAAGGTTAATTTTCAGAGTTAACCGAAAATTTTCCGGTCAAGCAGTTTCCCCGTTTTACCATGCATTTCTTCGTATTTTTTTCTCCATTGTTCATATCTCTCCCTATGATAATACCATCTATTATATCTTCCATGGAAGCCAAATAATATCTTGTTTGAGTTTGAGTTTCAGTCATAGTTGTTATTAATTAAGACGAATGAAGCATGAAAATATTTTAAATAGAAATTACGGTCAATTACGGATCTATTTAAAATAAATTAGTCCTTTAATAATCATTTTACAAAACTTGGAGAGTGAGCGAAAGGATAAGGTTAAGGCTTAAGCTTTTGGAAGAGTGAATATGAAAGATGTACCGGTATTTTTTTTACTGGTTACATCAATAGTGCCGTTATGCTTTTTAATAAATTCTTTGCAGATTAATAATCCCAATCCAATCCCCTTCTCCTGCTTGGTTCCTTGCTTTGACAGCTTTTCCTCAACTTTAAATAATTTATTGAGCTCATCTTTTTCCATGCCGATGCCGGTATCTTCAATAATAACAGCGACTTTATCTTTTTTAACAAAGCTCTTAAGAAATATTTTGCCTGACGGGTGTGTGAATTTAATTGCATTGGATATCAGGTTTCGAACAACTGTTTCAATCATAATTGTATCCGCAATAACATACATGTCATCGGATTCGTTGATAATAGTAATGCCCTTATTGTTTGCAGTCAGTTTAAGAAATTCACTTTGTTTTTTAAGAAGCTCAGCTATATTTATCTTCTCCGGATTATAATCGATATGCCCGTTGTTTGCTGCAGACCAAAGCAAGAGATTTTTTAGAAGGTGAGAAATCTCTCTCGTCAGATCATTTATTGTCCCGGTTGTTTCCTTTTTTTCAACATCTGAAAGTTCATCAAAGCTTTCGTGAAGAATTTCCGTATAGCCTTGAAGCGCATTGATGGGATTTATAAGATCATGGGAAATTATTGAATATATCCTGTCTTTATTATAATTCAATTCCTGCAGGTTACTATTCAATTTTATTAATCTAATTGTTCTTTCCTCAATTTCCCTGAAAAGCTTTTCACGTTCTATTGCATGGCGTATTACGCGGTAAATAAAATCGCCCTCATAATTACCCTTATAAATATAGTCCTGTGCTCCGCTACGTATTGATTCTAGGGTAAGACTGCTGTCATTCATTCCGGAAAGAATAATGACAGGTATGTTTCCCGATCTTTTCTTTATTTCATAAAACGTGCTTATTCCGTTGCTGTCGGGGAGATTAAGATCTGCTACAATTACATCAAAAGATTTTTGCGTTATATTTTCAATGCCTGCTTTAACATTTGAAGTATACGTAATTTCAAATTCATCGCTGTAATTGCCGGTTAAGTTTTCCGAAAACATCCTTGCATCGTGAATATTATCCTCAATGAGCAGCAATTCAATTTTTTTCTCATCATTTGATTCCAATCCAATCTCCATAAAACCTCATATTATACCGTGAGAATACATTAATAAAGTTAGTTAAAAAAGAAAGTCGAAAATAATTTCCTTCAGTGATATAGAATAACATTTATAATAAAAAAGGAGATTTCCTGTTTCATTTTAGGTCAAAAAATTCCCTGCATATTTCTTATCTTCTTTTTTATAACTTTTAAGCTGAATTTAATTTAGATCATACAATGCGTTTTAACTTTCAAGAAAAGCTTCTCTATTATGTTTTGTTGTTCAGTCTTCTGGTTATAGTAATCAGCATTGCCGGGATATACTATTACGGCTTTGCATTACGGCAAGAAAAGATTAAAGCATACAATACTATCTCAACTTTAGCCCGATTAAAAGTCAGCCAAATTTCTAAATGGCGCGAAGAGCGATTGGGCGAAGCAAAATTCATTCAGAGCAATTCGCAATTCAAGCGTTTAGTGTCCGGTTATCTTAAATACCCTCATTTTTATACAATAAAAAATGATATTGTAGAATGGTTAAGACCTATTAAAGAAAACCACGAGTATGTAAATATTTCCATAATCGATACTTCGGGGGAAATAATTTCATTATTCAAGGAAAGCGATAGTCTAAATATCCGGGATAAAATTCTTTATAATACGTCTCTTAACACCAAAGAAATAATTTTAAGCGGTTTTTATAAAAATGATTCTTCAAATGAAGTCGGCATGGGGAGCTTTGTTCCTTTA
>CAYSGP010000409.1:0-3120 GCA_964430095.1 uncultured Ignavibacteriaceae bacterium | reverse complement strand
CCAAACCGAAAACTGCTGTGGATAATGCTAAAAAGATCCAGATAAAAATTTGATTTAAATAGAAATAGGAGAAAAGGAACAGGGATAATCCGTTTAAAAGAATGATAAGCCTGTAATAGCCGAACCTTCTGCTCTTTTTTTTAAGCTTCTCCAATCTTTCCGTAAATCTTATGATGCCGTCTTCAAATTGTTTTAATCGGAGACTACGTAATTCCATTTATTTTACCAGGATTTTTGCCGAATTATCAGAAATGATGATGCTGTCGTGAACATCAAATCGGATATAAAAACAGAAATATTTTTCAATCTGTTTGAAAGAAAATGATTTAAAAACAAAAAACAAAAAATGCTGCATCGGGGGTGATCCTTAAACCGGGCATGGGAAAATGGATATAGTTTAAAGAATTTTTAATAAACTGCCAGACACCGCCGTACAGAGGAATCTGTTCGGTATCAAGGTCCAGAGCTATATAATATTCTCTTTGCCCTCCCCCACCGCCGTCCAAATCTCTAACACCCATTCCGCCGGCGATGTTTAAAAAAGCAGGCCAAAATTTTGAAGCAGCACCTGGTAAAAGATTTTTTACCCTAAGACTTAACCAGTACTTTTGCCCTTCATAATCATCGATGCTGTTGCCTTTATGAAGACCATCTCTGAATTCCTGTGAAGGATAATAACTAAATTTTACCTGGAAGTTTTTTAAAAAAGGATAATAATACTGCGCTAAAGAAAATCCGGCTCCTAAAAAATCCGCAGTAAAATCGACCGGACTGAAACCCCAGTCGGGTCCGAATCCGTCTTCAATTTCCACATAAGTTTCAAAAGCCAAAGATGCAATGCTGCCGTAGATTGCAGCCTGTTCGGATTGAAAGTTTGCTGCTTCCAGCCCTGAAGAAAAGAGATGCGCAAGTAAACTAGCGGCATAAAAATGTCCGACTTTATCAATCCCCAATGCATAGTAGCTGTCATTTGTAATATGAAATTTTCTGCGCTGGTCTTTCCACCAGGCATTCTGCTGGTAAATATGAACGGCCACCCCGGCAGTTAGAGTAACTCCCCCTACTGCCGCAAGAATTTTATAATTAATTCTGGTTTCTAAGGGATCGAAGTTTATATTCGAAACAGGCAAAATGGGGAAGGTATCGGCAGAATTAATTTTACCATTGAATGCCGGCTTATAAAGATCGCTGTTAAGCGAGAGAATATCCGATTGACTTAAAACCTGGGAACTGAAGAAAAAAAAGAAAATTAAAATTCTATTTTTAGGCATTAAATAGAGCTCATTTGACTTTGTTCATTTTCCCCGCCGGAGCTTTTACCTTCCGGTTTCATTTGCGGGAAAAATATTACATCCCTAATCGACGCTTGATTTGTTAAAAGCATTACAAGCCTGTCTATTCCTATTCCAATTCCCGCAGTGGGGGGCATACCATATTCCAGCGCCCTTATAAAATCATTATCAATTTCATGAGCTTCTTCATCACCTTCCGCCTTCATCTTAGCCTGTTCTTCGAACCTTTTTTTCTGATCAACCGGATCGTTTAATTCCGAAAATGCATTGCATAATTCACGCCCGCCTACATATGTTTCAAACCTTTCAACTAATCCAGGTTTGGTACGGTGTTTTTTTGCAAGCGGAGACAGCTCTACGGGGTAATCAATTACAAATGTCGGCTGAACTAAAGAGGGCTGAATTCCCTCGCTGAATATTTCGTCTATAAGCTTAGGTTTATTATCCCAGTTTTTAATCTCCAGCTTCTGATTCCTGGCGGCAGCTTTTAAATCCTCAGCAGACCCTGTTAAAATATCAACCCCAAGTTTTGCTTTCACAGCATCCGCCATTGTAATTCGCTTCCATGGAGAAGCAAAATTAATTTTCTTTCCATCATATTCGAATTCAAGAGTTCCGAAAACATCCATGCAGATTTTTTGAAGCATCTGCTCCACGAACGACATCATCCATTCATAATCTTTATAAGGCACATACAATTCTAGCATTGTAAATTCCGGGTTATGGGTTCTGTCCATTCCCTCGTTTCTAAAGTCTTTAGAGATTTCGTAAACTCCGTTAAACCCGCCAATGATCAGCCGCTTCAAATAAAGCTCATCGGCTATTCTCAGGTAGAGAGTTGTATCAAGGGTATTATGATGAGTTATAAAAGGGCGTGCTGCCGCACCGCCGTAGAGAGGCTGCAGTACAGGAGTCTCTACTTCCAGATATCCTTTTGAATCCAAAAAATTTCTTATGGCGGAAATAATTTTGCTTCTTTTTAAAAAAACATCTTTTATCTGGGGATTTACGAGCAGATCAACATAACGCTGCCGGTAGCGCAGTTCGATGTCTGAAAACTGATCATGAACAATTTTATTTCCCTGTTCATCGGTTGTTTCTTTTGGAACAGGCAAAGGTCTAAGCGATTTTGAAAGAAGAGTCAATGATTTCACATGAACCGATATTTCACCGGTTTTAGTTTTAAACACAAATCCCTCAATACCTATTATATCTCCCAAATCCATCAGCTTGAATGCATCATAGGTATCTCCGATATCATCTTTTTTCAGATAGATCTGAATTTTTCCTTTATGATCCTGCAGATGTGCAAATGAAGCCTTCCCCATCCGGCGCAGGGTTACCAATCTGCCGGCAATTTTAACAGAAAGGTTTTCGCCGTCCTTAAATGTTTCCTTTATTTTTTGAGAGTCGGAGTCGACTTCAAAAGAATAAGCATAAGGCACAATCCCTTTTGCTCTTAATTCATTAAGCTCCTCAAACCTTCTTTTAATAAGAACATTTGAATCCTGCTGAATTTCTTCCAATAATCCTCCTAATGTTAAAAGCTTAATTTCTTAATTTTTGAAGGATTAAGATAAGAAAAATGAAGGAATGATGTGAACCAGGAAAGAATGGATTGATAAGGCTGAAAGCATGAATGGATGAAGGAATGATTGGATGAATGGATGAATTAATGATTGGATGAATTAATGAAAATTATACTATTGCAAAATTTCAAGATTACAAAATTACTACCAATATTCTTGAATTTATTCAAATTCGAAATCCGACCTGCCTGCCGGCAAGGCAGGAATCCGAAATCCGAAATTCTAGCGGTGGAACTCTT
>CAYSGP010000408.1:0-2506 GCA_964430095.1 uncultured Ignavibacteriaceae bacterium | reverse complement strand
AAGCATCTTCAGGCAATGATGAAAAGGGCTGCCGGGCATAGAGGAACTGCGTTTATCGAAGTATACCAGAACTGCAACATCTTTAATGACGGCGCTTTCGAACTTTTAACGGAAAAAGAAACAAAAGCTGATAATGTGCTGTTCCTGGAACACGGGAAACCGATGATATTCGGGAAGAATAATGAGAAAGGAATTAAGCTTGACGGGCTTAATCCAAAAGTTGTAAATATTAACAGCGGAGAATATTCCATTAATGATATTTGGGTTCACGATGAATTCGATCCTAATAGTTTCCGCGCACATATAATTTCTCAATTTACCGAGATAGACGGGCTCCCGACCCCGGTCGGAGTTTTGAGACAGGAGAATAAATCAACTTACGAAGAAGACTATCATAAACAGATTGACAATGTAAAGAAATCTAGAGGAAACGGGGATCTGAAGAAACTTCTCTTCAGCGGAAATACGTGGGAAGTCAACTAGAAGGAAAAAGAAAAAAGGAAAAAGAAAAAAGGAGTCGGCGGTCCTCTGAAAATGGTTATTTATTGTCATTCATTGTCTTTATAGTTGTTATCGAATGTTTTCAGAAACAGCCTACAACAAACCCCTAGCCTACAAACCTGATTTTTCCCTATTTTAACAAATCTAATTTTTCTTTTCTATTATCATCAGAATTAATTCATGATTGATTTCGATCTTTTAAAAAATATTCTGGTAAAGTATAATTCATTTTTAATTACTACTCATGTGAACCCGGATGCAGACGCTATAGGTTCTGAGGTAGCATTGTATTTTATCTTAAAAGAACTTGGGAAAGAGATATTTATAGTTAATCACAGCGATACGCCTTATAACCTGACTTTCCTGGATTTTGATAAAAAAATTGAAAAGTATGATGAAGCCAGGCATGCCCCTCTTTTTGATAAAGCAGATGTGCTTATCGGGGTAGATTTCAACCGCTCGGATAGGATCGTAAGCATGAGTAAGAAATTTAACGATTCTCTTAAACTCAAAATAGCTATTGACCATCACCTGGACCTGGAAGATTTTGTTAATCATTTTTTCCTGGATAATAATTACTGCGCAACCGGGCATATTATTTATGATCTCATAAAAAAAACAAATATCGTGAATTTGAATTACCCGATAGCCTATAGTATTTATGCAGCAATAATGACCGATACCGGCTCATTCCGGTTTGAGAAAACAACACCTGAAGTCCACCTTATTGCTGCAGAGCTGCTGAAATTCGGAGTTATTCCGGGAGAAGTATTCGATAAAATTTATGATCAAAGTTTATTCAGCAAGATTAAACTTCTGGGGACGGCTTTGAACACCATTCAGCTTCATGGAGAAAAACAGCAAATCGGTTATATGATCTTAACCAGGAAAATGTTTGAATCAACAGGCGCAATGGAATCCGATACCGACGGGTTTGTTAATTTTTCGCTTTCGGTTGAGAATGTTAAAATGGGAATACTTTTCCTGGAGCTGAAGCAGGGATTTAAAGTAAGCTTCAGGTCGAAAGGAAATGTTCCCGTAAACAAGCTGGCGGCGGAATTCGGCGGAGGAGGGCATTTCAATGCAGCCGGTTTAAGAATTACCACCGGTAAAATGACTGAATTTATTCCAAGGATTCTCAGCAGAGCAGAAGAATTTTTAGCTTCTTATAACAATGCCAATTAATTACATAGGAACAAAAATGATATTTAAACTTAATATGCAGTCGGGAAATAAAAAAATCAGCTACAAGCCCTTGTCGGTTAGTATAAGGTATTTGATAGATAACAGTAAATTAAAAACTAATCTTTCCAACATTGAAAAAATTTTTAACGTAGGCTTATCGGAGCTTCAAAGAAAAACATTTCTATCAAAGGATAATGCCGAAGTAAGAATTTCAAAACACGATGGAAAACCGGATGAAGTTTTTATCATAAAAGTAAAGATTGACGAAAAATTCTCTCCCGACTATTTCAGGAATCATTTGGCCGGATTTATTCCTTCACTTGAAAAAGAGGAAATAAAACATCTTCATATTTTTATTCCGGATTACGGCATCTTTTCAGACTACTTCGATAAAGAAGAATACTATCTCCAAACATTTGCCGAAGGCGTTTATTTCGGCAACTATACTTTTAATGATTACTTATCGGAAAAAAAAGAACCGAAAGACCTCCGGGTGAATTTTTATGCAGACAATGAAGAGAAACTAGAAAAGGCATTAGTGAATTCTTCCGCAGTAATGAATAGTGTATATTTTGTACGCAAGCTGCAGAATGAACCCGGAATTGTTTTAACTCCGGCCGAATTAGCAAATAGAATAAAAACCGTTTTGGTAAAAGAAAAAATAAAAGTAAAAATTTTCGACGAGAAAGAGATTAAAACAAGAAAAATGGGGGGGCTGCTTGCTGTAGGAATGGGCAGCGATAATCCGCCGAGATTTATTGTTGCCGAGTACAGCGGAGCCGGAAAATCAAAAAAAGGAAAATATAAAAAAATAGCACTT
>CAYSGP010000407.1:0-4210 GCA_964430095.1 uncultured Ignavibacteriaceae bacterium | reverse complement strand
TTACCTTTGCCTGAAGAGCTTCCATAATATCTTCCTTAATTCCGCGGGTGGTAACCATAAGTATCGGAAGTTTAGATAATTTTTCCGAACCTCTTATAGCCTTTACAAGCTCGAGTCCGGATACAACAGGCATATTCCAATCCGTAATAATAAAATTAATCTGAGAATCTCCGGAAAGTTTCTCAATAGCTTCTCTTCCGTCATTAGCTTCAACAAATTCGTTATAGCCTAAATTCCTAAGCGAATTTAAAACTATCCTCCTCATTGTTACCGAATCATCTACCACAAGAAATTTTAGCATAAATTTTTCCTTTAATTTATATATTTGGAAACTTCATAAAGAATTTTTTTCGAATTAAAAGGCTTTAAAAGGTATGAATTTGCACCGTAGTTTAATCCTTTTTCTATTTCTTCCTTCCCGCTTAGAGAGGAAAGAATAATAATCGGTATATTTCTGTATTCAGGGCTGCTTCTAATTGATTTAATTAATTCAAATCCGTCCACGTTGGGCATATTTAAATCGGTAATTATTAGATTAACCGGTTCCTTCGGAAGCTTTTCCAAAGCTTCCATCCCGTCCCCTACAGAAATTATTTCATAACCGTTTTCAGCCAACGCAAAGGAAATAAACTTCCTTATGGAAGGAGAGTCGTCTGCAATGAGAATAACTTTTTTCATCACTCTTTTTTATATCCTATTGTTTTTGGAAAATTAACAAGTTTAAATGCTTTCGATATGTTGTGCAGAGTTTCGGAATACCCGATAAAGAGGCATCCGCCTTTGCATAATGAATTGTATAATCTTGAAACCACTTTTATTTTTGCTTTCAAATCAAAATAGATAAGCACATTTGCGCAAAAAATTATATCATAATTGAGCATATTCTTTGTGCTCTGTTCATCAAAAAGGTTCATAACCTTAAATGAAACCAGTTTTCTGATTTCAGGGTTTAATTCAAAAAAATGAGTATTGCTTTTAAAATATTTTTTTAGGAAAAGAGGAGGGATATTCCGGACGGAGTAGTCCCGGTAAACTCCCTTCACTGCACTTTCAATTACGGAATGACTCAAATCTGTCCCGATTAACTCGAACTCCAGCCGAGGATATTTAGGTATCAAAGTTTCAATAATCGTTATTGCAATAGAATATGCTTCCTCGCCGGAAGATGATGCCGCGCTCCAGATTCTTATTTTGTTTTTTCCGTTTTTAATAATATCCGGGATTACCGAAGAGCTCAGTGCATCAAGCTGCGGCTGGTTCCTGAAAAAAAAAGTTTCGTTTATAGTTATAGCGTCGTGAAGATATTTTATTTCCTCTGTTCTTCCCGGTGCATTTTTAATGTAAATCAGGTAATCTTCAAAACCGGATAAGCGCAGATGATTTACTCTTTTCTGCAGCCTGCTCTCCAGAAGATATTTTTTGTTGTCCTGGTAGTAGATTCCGCAGCTGTCATAAATAAACTTCCTCCAATATTCAAAAATTTCCTGGGACATTACGGAAGGAGCTTCATCATTCCGGGGAGGTTCCTGTGTATTGGATTTTAAAGCGGAAAGATCCAAGAGGGATTTAGCAGAGGATAAATTATTCATCAATTTTGTTTTATGCTTTTATTATAATAGCTGAATTCTTCAATTCGATAACGGCTTTCGCTTTCTCTCTTACCATTTCTTCTCTATCTGAAGCAAGCATTGCTAATATTTTGTATGCCCTCGGATGCAAGATTTTTTCCAGCATATCAATTATTTTAAGCCTGTTCCAAATATTAGGATCATCTGTAAGCTCTTCCAGGAAATAAACCGAATTCTTCTCATCAATTATGAAAAGCAATTCGCATGCAGCTAGCCTTACTTCTTCATCCGGAGACTGGATGCAGTTAATCACGGTGTTAATTAGATGCATTCTCTGAGGCGATGATCTGAATTTTATTCTTTCTGCTTCGGAGTTTTTCCACAATTCATTCAGGATCATCAGCAGCGGCTTCCTTTCGCCATTACCTGAGGAAAGTAACTCTGCCGCTGCTTCATAAAGCAGCTCTGTCTTTTCAAAAAATTTGGATTTTAAAAGATCATCTATATCCGCACAGCCATTCAAAAGATTTAAACACTCTATCATTACTGCTTTTGATTCTATTGAGGGAAGAATATGCGCTGCCGCCCGTTTATACTCACACTCCCCTTCGATTAGGGTATTAAGGATTGCCGCAAGTATTTCTTCATCAGGAATAACGGCAATTTTCAATTTTGCTTTAAGCAAAGAAATTGATTTTACCGTCTCCTGGTTTAAAAAACCTTTAACCTCTTTAAGTTTTCCCAGCAGAAAATAAAAAGTTGTTCGATCACCGATTTTCCCCAGGCATTCAATTACTATAAGTCTGGTAAGATCATCTCCCAAATTGAATTTTGACTGCACAAACTCAATAATATCAGGCTTGAATTCAGTATTGATTCCCGATCCGATTTTTCCGATGGATTCAATTACTGTAGGTCTGAATAGTTCATTTGCCGAATAATATTCCGTTAAACTTTTAATAATCTCTTCCGCAGTGTCGTGGAAGTCCGTATCAGTGGTTCCATTTTCCGTAGAAGCATCTCCCGAATAATCCCAAATATTTCCCAGAGCCTCAATGCACGATATTCCTATATTACTATCCCAGGTGCTCTTAAGAATTTTCAGAATCTTACGAGTCGATTTTTTATCCCCTATTAATCCTAAAAGATCAATTATAAATTTTATGTCATCATTGTCCCCCTTATCCAGGAAATCCAGCATCGCATCTATCGCGGGGGGACCAATCTTCAGCAGGAGTTCGCCCGCAAAATTCTTTACAGAAAGTTCTTTTGACTTTATAAACTGCACCACTTTCCATGGAATCTCAGGATGGCTATTATTAGAAAATAAAAGCAGCAGCGCATTTCGTACACCCTTATCTTGATCCATTACCAATTTTGAAAGCGCGTCTGCTGATTCTGAATCAAGTTCGGAATTGGAAAAAGATTCAATTCCGGAAATCCGGATATCGGGATTATCCGAATTTAACAGCTTTAATTTTTCCAAAGGCATCTAAGTAGGATCCTTTTTTACCCGAGCCTCCTGTCCGCAGAAGGGCCGGAAATGAATTAGTAAAAATTTTAAAAACTATAATCTAAGTTATTATCGAAGTTTTCAGAGCAAGGTTTAGGGCAGAATGGAATTAAATAGAAGAAAATATAAAGGCAGAAAAGTAGATGTCCGATACCGGATACCCGATGCTGAATACCGGATAGGGGATGAGATTCTCATTAGATTTATTGTGTTAAAATTCGATTCAAAAACTTGTTTAATGAAGTTTTATCGAAAGGTTTTGCTAAATAGTGAGTAAAGCATTGGGAAAGCAGGTATTCTTTATCTCCGGCCATCGCATAAGCAGTAACCGCAATCATTGGAATTTCCGAATAACCGGGGAGCGAAATTATTTTTTTTGCCGCTTGAATTCCATTTATACCGAATCCGAGTGCAATGTCCATTAAAACAGCTTCATATTTATTGCTGCCGGCTAATTTTACGGCAGTATCACCGTCCGTTGCATAATCAAGGTCATATTTATCTTTCAAGAACATTTGGATCATTCCAACCGTGGGTATATCGTTTTCGACAAGCAGAAGTTTTTGTAATTTCTTTTTCCCGTTAACCGGCAGCTGTTTTATAATGGCAGCTTTATGATTGCTATTATTAGCCGGAAATTTGCTTGAAAGAGGGAATTTTACCGTAAAAGTAGAACCTTCTCCCACTGTGCTCTGCACTTCAATTTTGCCTTTCAGCAGATGGACAAATTTTCTTGTTATTGTTAATCCCAATCCGATTCCGTCGAAAGGTCTAGAAAGACCTTCATTCGCCTGTCTGAAAGGTTCAAATATTTTTTCCTGTGCTGATTCGGGTATTCCGGTTCCGGTATCGAGTACATCCAATTTCGCATACCAATTCCCCTGATATAATACTTTTTTAAGTTTTACTGTGACCTCACCTTTATTTGTGAATTTTACAGCATTATTAAGAAGATTTTTTACAATTGAAGTGAATAAATTACTATCTCCTTTAACAAGCAGATCTCCGTCTTCAATAATGGTTTTCAGTGAAAGTCCCTTTGCCGACGACGGATTATAGAACTGCTTTATGATTTCAGGCAGTAATTGCGAAATATCTATTTCAGTAAATTTAACATCAATGTTTTCCG
>CAYSGP010000406.1:0-2785 GCA_964430095.1 uncultured Ignavibacteriaceae bacterium | reverse complement strand
ATTCTCTCGGTTTTTGTAAGATCATTTATGGAAGGTATTTCCCGAATTAATTCTTTGTGTGCTCTTTCACTTTTTATAAGAAAATGAGATAAAGCCGGACTAACGTAATTAAATCCTTCCGATATCCGTTTTATACATTCTACAATATTTTCAACGGCATTTTCTTTAATCACATAACCGGAAGCACCAATCTCCATTGCTTCGTTAAACATCTGCTCATCCTTGTACATAGTCAGAAAAACAATCTTAACGTTTAATTTTTCTTCCCTGATTTTTCTTGCAACCTCGAAACCGCTCAAAAGAGGCATTTCAATATCAAGAACCGCTATATCAATCTTGTTTCTTCTAAGAATATTTAATGCTTCTACTCCGTTTTTAGCCTCGCCGGTAATTATAAATACAGTATCTTTTTCCAGAACCAGCTTTAACCCTTCCCTTATTAAAGGATGATCGTCTGCAATTAATATTTTTATCTTATTTTCCATTATTAACCGGAATTTTAATAATGCATTTTGTGCCGCCGCTTTGGGATTCAATATTGAGCTCCCCCTGAAGCAGTTTTAATCTTTCCTGGATATTCCTTAACCCGAAACCTTTTCCTGTTCCGGGGGATTCATTTAATCCTTTACCATTATCTTCGATTTCTATGCTCACAATATTATTAATGTTTTGAATGATGACCGCAGCCCGGCTGGAGCCTGAGTGTTTTACAATATTATTTATACATTCCTGAATTACTCTGTAAAGATTTATTTCTTCCTGCGGTTTAAAAATATTGTCTATATTAACTGCTTCGATTTTGAAATTAATTCCCGATGAATCTTCCAGATTATCAATTATGGAATAAATCGCTTTTGTCAAGCCTAACCTTTCAAGCTGGTATGGATGGAGGTTGTAAGCAATTCTTCTTACTTCATCGATTGCCGAAAAGGCATTTTTAGATATTTCGGCGAGCTGTTTTTTTTCAGATCCTGTTTCGCCGGACTTCAGCCCTAATACAGCCCTGTTTTTTATTATAAGAAGATTTTGACCCAGGCTGTCATGCAGCCCGGAGGCGATTCTTTTTCTTTCCTCTTCCTGCGAGTGAATAAGCTGCCTGGAGAATTCTTCCTGCAGCCGTTTTTCCTTTTTCAGTTTCGTTACTCTTTTATAATATATAAAAGGTCCAACAGACAGGAACCCTAAGATTATTATGCCCCTGAACCACCAGGTTTGCCAATATGGGGGAGTTATTATTACTGCAATCTGAGCATCGTTATCATTCCAGACCCCATCACTGTTTGTTCCCTTAACATGAAAAATATATTCTCCAGGATCAAGGTTTGTGTAGGTCGCAAACCGTCTTGTGCCGCTGTATATCCAATCTTCATCAAAACCTTCCATCTTGTACGCATAGTGAATTTTCTCGGGGATATTGTAATCCAGTGCCGCAAACTTAAATGAGAAGACATTCTGATCATAAGAAAGAATGATTTCTTTAGCTGAACTGACTGCAGCTTTTAACGGTGATTCAGTCCCCGCAGTAACGGACTGATTAAATATTTGGAAGTCGGTCAAAACAACAGGCGGCATATAATCGGATTGAGGAATACTGTCAGGGTAAAATACATTTATGCCGTTAACGTTTCCAATAAAAATTTCACCGCTATTGGTAATGCACCCTGAGTTAGGATTGAAATCGTTGCTCAGCAGACCATCAGATGTTGTATATACATTTAATATTTCCCTCTTAAAAGGATCAAACCTTACCAATCCATTGTCTGTTGTAATCCATAAATAACCGTGAGTGTCTTCAACAATACTATTAATTATATCAGAATGAGAAAAATAATATTCAATTTCAGAATCGACTTTCAGGTCCTTTAATGAAGAGCGGTTGTCAATTGAAAGTTTATTCAACCCGTTAGTAGTTCCAATCCAAAGAATAGTTTTGCTGCCGGGTCCGGGATCTGATGTGTGAATTTTGTTCTGATGATGGACAGATTCACAAATAGAAAAAATATTATTATTGCAAATACTTTTATCATCTTTTGGATCATAGAGCCACTTATGAAAAATTCCTCCTTCGGATGGATCAAATAAATTTAATCCTCCGCCGTATGTCCCAATCCAGATTCTTCCTTTGCTGTCTTCAAAAAAAACCTCTATATCGCCGGAACTTAAACTTTTTGGATCTCTGCCGACTGAATGCCATTTAGCTATTTGCCCTGTTTTTATATCAAGCCGGTTAACTCCTGTTCCCCATAAGCCTATCCAGAGAAAGCCCGATTTATCCTGATGAATTGCTTTTATGTAAGCATTGTCAATATTTTTCGAATCGCCTGGATTGCCCAGCCACTGCCGGGTTTTGCCTGAGTTAATATCAAAATGTTTTAATCCGTCTCCATAAGTTCCAATCCATAAATCATCATTATTACCTTTTGCCAGGGACCAAATAATCTGGTCGGAAAAAATCTCGTTTTTAACCACTTTATACATCGTAAGCTTATCACCATTTGGCTGAAAAATTTTCCCATTTTTATTGAGCGAAAACAATCCGGCTATAGTTCCAAACCAAACCTGCCGATCAGCCGTCTCGCAAATTGCCAGAACTTCTAATCCGCTGAATTTACCGAGATCTATGCCATCATACTTTCGTTTAGACTGCAGGGTAAATTTATCCTTCTTAGGTGAATAATAATTAATTCCTTTTATGGTTGCTATCCACAAAACGCCGGAGCGATCAATTAAAACTTTATTGATAAAATTATTTGCCAGCCCTGTGGGATTATTACGATCATAAACC
>CAYSGP010000405.1:0-3174 GCA_964430095.1 uncultured Ignavibacteriaceae bacterium | reverse complement strand
TAATTAGGAAAGAAACAACAGGGAAATTTTCATAGTGAGCTTTTGCAAATTCAATAGACTCTTTATATACTGCAGCTAAATGATTCATGATTTTGAATTTTTGAAATCCGGTTCATTTAAATAACAAAATCCCGGGATAATTACAAAGAGTATAAAGGCAGGATAATACTGAATAAAAGCAGGATTAATTTTCTTTTCCCTTCCGGAATTATCAACTAGTTTAAAATAAAACTATTATTTTATGACAGGGGATGAGATTAATTGATCAGAAAATATTTTCTCTGCAGCCGTAATTAGAATTCATCACCGCCGGTATTATTATCTTCCTCGCCCGTCCTCTCCCGCCGGTCTTCTTTAAAGCTGTTGAAATTAAACCTGGCATTCAGCATAACCATTGGAGATTCCCTGTTGAAATAATTGTATGAGTAAAAATCAGGTCCCTGAGAAGAGTATTCAAATTTTGCAGTGCTGAATAAATCCCTGAACTGTAATGTTAATGAAAGCTGCTTGTTCATAAAATCCTGTTTTACAGATAAATCGGATGTGAAGAATCCTTCCCTTTTGCCCTGCGAAGAAACAGTCGGACTATTATATATAGTATTGAATTGAACTTGTGTTGATCCGCCTATCTTAAAGGAATTATTAATCCTGGAGCTCCAGTTAAAGCTTTCACGGGAGAAGGCTTCTTCATTAAGTACTCCTTTAATTTTATAATTATACAGATTCCCCATGAGATCAATGCTCCAGAATTGGAAAGGATCGATCATAAAAGTAAATTCAGATCCTGCCGAATAATCTTTCCCTATATTTTCCACAGTATTCAAGGTTACATTTTCAGCATCGGGATAAACAGATTGTATTCTATCGACTTTATTGTGTGTAATGCGGTAATAAAAATCATTAGTTAAAGAGATTCCTAAAAAAGCAGTCTGAAAGCCGAATTCATAAGAATCTATATATTGAGGTTTCAGTTCAGGGTTGCCGATCCGGACATTATCTGCATTCATCCAGGTATAGAAGGGTTCCAATTCCCAGTTACGCGGCCGGTCAATCCTTCGCGCATAACTTGCCATAATCTGGCTTACAACTGAAAACTTATAAGAAGTATGGAAGGTTGGGAAAAAATCCCATTCATCTATTGCAAATTTTTCATTTGTTTCTTCTAAATGCATGTTCCGGAAAGTATATTCTGATCTGATTCCACCCTGGAATCCGAAATTACTTAATTCATCCGAATAAACAGAATATAGAGAAAGTTCCTTAAAGCTGGAATTAGTTGTATTGCTGAATGACGGCATAAAGTCGTAACTATTTGTCGAGTCATTAAATTCATATAAGCCGTTTCCTTCCTTAGAGTCTTCAAATTCCCACTGAGAACCCACTTCAAATTTATTCGCTTCGCTGAAAGGCAAAGAATAATTAATTCTTCCCTCAAACTCGGTGGAAGGTCCGAATTCAGTTGTTTTCTTTCCGCTGAACTGAACTTCGTTCTCGAATTCAGATGTCAAATTTAATTCATCGGAATTATCATGACTTAGAGTAAATTCACCTGAGAGCCTATGCGTTTTCACTCCGAATGTCCGGTAATAATTAAGATTTAAATCGTAATAATCTCCGGATCTGCCCTGTTCTCCGCGGCTTATATAGTAAAAAGAAGGTTCGGTATCCGACCAGCTATTATAATTTGAAGTTGATCCGCCGTTAAAATCTCTTGAACCTACTCTTCCGCCGAGATTGAGAATATCATTATCGCTTAAATTAAATTCTACTCCTCCCCTTAAGCTCATGGATTTTCTTCCCCATTCCCTGCTTCCTGTGGAACTAATAAATGAAGTACCCTCAGGGTTTATATATCTTCTATCTTCCTTGCTGGTACCCGGGAACAATCTGCTGTTATAATCTAAACCGAAATTATAATTTATTCCCGGAGTTTTATATTCGAATAAAAAACTTCCTCCGTACTTTTCATTAAGACCGGCGTTAGCATTTATAATCCCGCTTAATCCGAGATTTACATTTTTCTTTAATATAAGATTAATAATCCCGGCATTTCCTTCGGCGCTGTATTTAGCGGAAGGATTAGTAATGATTTCAATCTTCTCGATCGCACTGGCAGGAGTTTGCTGCAGTATATCTTGAGCATCTACCACGGAAGGTCTTCCATCGATTAAAACAGTAAAATTGCTGCTGCCTCTGAGACTAACATTTCCGTCAACATCCACAGTTACAGAAGGAATGTTCTCTAGTACCTCCGCTGCATTTCCGGAAACCGCAGTCTGCATCTGCGCAACATCGACAACTTTTTTATCAATCTGGTATGTAACCGGGTTTCTCTGTCCGCTGACTTCCACATTCCCCAGGTTTATAGCCGAAGGTCTTATAATTATTTTCCCCAAACTAATATTGTTTGCTGGAGATTCCACCGAAATATTGTCTACTGTAATTTTTTCATAGCCGATAAACTGGACATTTGCATAATAATCTCCCGGACGCACTCCCTGTATTACAAACTTCCCGTCAATACCGCTGATTGCACCGGTTACCTGTGTACTATCCTTTGCTGAAAATAAAATAATGTTGGCGTATTCGATTGGTGCGTTTGTACTTTGATCGTGAACTTCTCCCGATATGCTCCCTCCTATTCCTCTCCTGTCTCCCCCCCTGCTCTGGCTAAGCGATATACAAGTTAAAAGTAAATATATGCTAAGAAGACTAATCCAATTTTTCAACATGAGTTTCTCTTAATAAAAACAAAATTACTTAATTCTTAAATAAATTATAATTACTTAATTCTTAGACAAATTATAATGACAAAAGTTTTACTCAGCAGGTTATTATCTGCAATAAATAGAATAAATTTTATTTTCTTTTGTTTTATATCATATTAAGAGAAACTCTCAATCAATATTATCATAAGTTATTTAGATGCAAATTCTATGGGTCGTTCCTCAAGTTTTAAATCCTTTTCCTGAATTTCAACTTCTTGGACTTTTTTAACACTGGTAAAACGGGCTAGAAGAATATAGACGACAGGAACTACAATTAAAGTTAAAAAGGTAGAGAAAAATACTCCTCCTACCACTACTAATCCTAATGGGCTTCTGGATTCACCGCCGGCGCCAAGTCCTATTGCAATAGGTAAAATTCCAAATATAGTAGAAAATGAAGTCATAA
>CAYSGP010000404.1:0-4360 GCA_964430095.1 uncultured Ignavibacteriaceae bacterium | reverse complement strand
TAGCGGATGTAATTGCACCGAATCCGTATGCAGCCTGGCAGAAAGCTCTTGATCCACTGCTTGCGCCTGGAATGCGCAATTACTGGAAGTCGCACGATTTTCTCGAAATAAGCGATGGTTTAATTGAAGTTATGATTGAATATGCCGGAAAATTGCCGGATCCGCAATGCGAGGTTGTTTTTGTGCAGCTCGGCGGCGGAATTAATAAGATACCGGCGAAAGCAACTGCATTTGCACGACGCGATACACAGTTCGTACTTAATTTGCATGGAAGATGGGAAGATGCCGCTAAGGATGAGCTCTGCATAAGCTGGGCGCGCAAGCTCTTCGATGCATGCACGCCTTATGCATCCGGTTCTGTTTATGTTAATTTTATGACTTCGGAAGAGCAGGACCGAGTGCGTCAGGCCTATGGTGCAAATTATGACCGCCTTGTAGAGCTAAAAAATAAATATGATCCTAATAACTTCTTCAATTTCAATCTGAATATTTCCCCGACTGTAAGTCAGATGGAAGAAGTAGTATAAATTAAACCTTAGACCAGGATTTTCAGGATATGCAGGATTAGGAAATAATGAAAGATCATTCCTATAGTCAGATAATCCTGTTAATCCTGGTTAATCCTGGTTAATCCTGGTCAATCCTGGTCAATCCTAGTTCAGACGGTTGAATATTCTTTTGAATTCTAGACTCTTAGCTCCAAAATTTATCAATAGTCCAATCTCCATGTTATAAGCTTCCAGGTAATTCTTTGCCTGTGCGAGATGAACATCCTCAAGCTTTATCAGCGCCTTCAGTTCAACCATTATTTTCTGTGCGACAAAGAAATCAACTCTTCTGGTTCTATTACAATTCCTTTATACAAGACAGGCATCTCTTTTTCTCTTTCAAAATAAAGTGTTTCTGTATTCATTTCTATCCCAAGAGCGCGCTGATAAATAACCTCCTGAAATCCATTACCCAGGAAGGAATGTACTTTCATTGCGCATCCAATAATCCGTTCAGTTATCTCCTGGTATTTTAATATCATTAAAAAGTTCTTTTAATTTCTAATCCTGTTAATCTTTTAATCCTTTAAATCCTGGTTCAGACTGCGGCAGGTATTTAAAAGCTAAAACCCTGATTATAGAAAATCAGGGTTTTAGGCATCAATAATTTATTTCAAGTAGATCATTTTTTTTGATTCTATATATTCACCGGCAGTCATTCTGTAAATATATGTCCCGCTGCTTACCTTCATACCGGTATTATCGGCGCCATCCCAGTTTAATGTAAAATTGCCTGCATTCGAATTCCCTGAAAATAATGTTTTTATTTCCCGCCCAATGATATCGTACACCTTAATTGTTACAAATTCATTTTTGGGTACTGAATATTTTATAACGGTAGCAGGATTAAAAGGATTCGGGTAATTCTGGCTTAACATATAATTAAGGGGCATATTCGGAGTTTCATACTGAATTTCTATTTCTACATCCTCTATTGATCTATTCATCTCATCTGCTACTATAATATTTGCCACAATTAATTTTTCGGGATTGGTTAGTGAAAACGGAATTGATGCAGCTAAATACCTGCCTGCATCCATTGCAGCTGACTGATCATCATATGCAAGTAATCTTAGTGAAGAATTAATTTGATAATACTCTGCCTTATTAAAGCATGATGCAGCAGCGGTATTTTCCGGGATTAATGATCCAATATTATTTAATTCTACCTGTAAGCCTTTTACTTTTTCAACCGACTCTAAAGCTATTGATATTCCTTCCTGACAAAAATTGAAGATTACCTTAGTATTTGTTTTAGCTTCATTATGAGCCCTTGTTTCGGCAGCTATTATTGGATGCATTATAATTTCGGGAACAGGCTTATTATCTGGATATAAACCGGTAAGAACTAAATTATGGAGCAATGCAAGATCGAGAACATCGATGATTCCATCGCCCGCAGGAGCAGTTTCGCCTGTAAGCCAGGGAAATATATCGCCGTTTGTGAATTGATCAGTGTTCAGCGCTTCTCTACCGAGAATGCAGTCAATCATTAAAAGAATATCAAGTATATCGACATGATCATCAAGATTTACATCACCGAATATTCTTTCAGGAGGATAAACTATAATATTAATTATTTCATCTGCACCTGCAGATAAATTCGCATCGGCAACCGGAGCCGCCGTAGCACCTTTTACCCCGGTAAACCCGTTAAATGTTTGAAGCGAATCTCCTGCAAGGTTCACTGCATCAACAGTGAAATACATTATCTCCTGATTTCCTGTATCCGGATTAATTACATTTGTGCCATTTCCGAGAATAACAACTTTTACCGTATCAATAGAAGAGCTGTCGGGGAGCAAGACTCCGGGATATATCTCATAGCTGAAATTAAACTGATTTGCGGGGATTGCATTACCTCTGGCGACAGATTTTAATTTCAATCCTCCATTAGATTTGCCCACAATAAGATTGAACTGCATAGCTTTTAAAGGCCGGCCTGAATATCCATTAAGTACAATTGTATCCTGGGTGTTAATTACCCCTTCAATTAAATCTCTTGAAGAAGATTTGAATTTCAAACTGCCTATTTGAGATTGTGTCCGGCCGGTTCCGCTTACTGATAAAGGATAGGGTGAACCTTCGGCGTTATGTGTAAAATTTATCGCACCGGTTACAGTTCCTTCAGAGACCGGCGTAAAGGTGATATTAAATGCCTGGGAATCCCCGGGTGGTATAGAAATGGGAAATGAGTTTGGTGAAAAAGTAAATACCGGGTTTAATGATTCAATATTTGAAATTATAAGGTTATCTGCTGCTCCTTTATTTTCAACCAAAACAGGAAGCGAACTTGAATTCCCGACATCTACTGTATTAAAATTTAATGAAGACGGCGTTATGGAAAATAATACTGAAGGTATGGTTAAGTCGATAGAAAAATCGTCAACTGCTAAGCCGTCATCAGTTCCGGAGGCATCAGAATCCGACCATTTTAGCCAGAATGTACCGCCGGGAGAAATAGATAAACCGGTAATTGTATAAGTTATCTCAGTTTGGTTTTCTGATAAATTTCCATCTAACAAGCCGGTGGAAGTATTAATTTTAGGACTATAAAAGTCTAACTGATCGACGTCAATCCAGTCCCCATCAGACAAATTTGCAGCATTTAAACTATATTGAAAATCTATTCTGTCCGCTGCAGGTCTATTAGCACCTACCCGCCATTGTTCACCGGTGTATGTTATATGTAGAGTGGAGATAATATCCCCGGTATTATTTAAAAGATTTATGCCGAAAATAGCAGCGAGCGAACCTGAACGTATGCTTCCAAGTGCTCTCTCGGTGCTGCCTGATGAACCAAAACTATAAGTATTGCCGCCCGAGGTGCTTCCGGTGCTTGCATTATATTCACTGTCGGCGTTTGTACCGGTTTCAAGCAAATACCAGCCTTCAGGCAGTTCAGAAGAAGAGCTGCTATCACTCAACGTATTAAAATCCTGAGAATATCCGGAACTCATTAATTGAACTTGAGAAAATGAAACAGGACTGAAAATAAATAATGAAACAGCCAGAAGTATTCCGTATGTTTTCATTATACTCCTCCTTTTTTTGATAGTGATTTAAATATCCGCATCTTTATGCGGAAATTTTCCTTTTAATAATGTTGCTATGATTAAATCACATGTTCGAAAGGCTAATTCATCCCCTTGCAATTGGCATAAGCATCAGCACAATATATATGAGTGTGATTTTTTATGAGGAAGCTAACGTAAGAAAGGCGATGAAGAATTAAAAATCCCACTTTCAGTTGACTAACTTAATGCAACTTTGTTTAAATGTCAAATTTATAAAAAACTTTTTCTTAGGAAACAAATCCGTTTTTTTAATCTTACTTTATTAGGCAATAACGCTTTTACAATCCATCTTTCTATATTGTTTGATCACTCTATTACTCCATAGTTTTCCAATACCAGAGCTCATTTCAAGAATGACTGATTGGATGAATGACTGAATGCTTCATGCAACAATGCATTTATGCATTCATTCCCTCTTTACATTTCTCCATTACTCCATTTTTTAATATTTTGCATTATCAATTTATTACAATAAATATTTCATCATTCTAAATGAATACAAAAAGAGCCGTAATTACTGCTGCCGGTAAAAGGCAAAGAAATCTGCCGCTTCAAACTCTGGTCGACAGCGACGGGATTGAAAAATCTGTCCTTGAAATTATAATTGAACAAACCCTGGCTGCCGGAATTGAAGAAATTGGCCTGGTCATAAATCCAGAAGACAAAGACAAGTACAAGGAAGTTGCAAAGGATTACAGCAGCAGAATTAATTTTATACACCAGTCGGAACCTCTC
>CAYSGP010000403.1:0-2654 GCA_964430095.1 uncultured Ignavibacteriaceae bacterium | reverse complement strand
TAACAATTTTGACATATAATCTCCTTTAAGATCGAATTCTTTTAATTCTAATTTTAGTAGATGATGAAAATCTGGAGCAGTTCAGAGAAGTATAATTAATCTGCCGGTCTAACAGGCGGGGTGCCGATTTTTTGGGGACCGGGAGTACCTCCGTTTCCGTTATCTTCGCCACCGCCTCCCAGTAAAATTGCTGCTAATCCCCCGGCTAAAACTGCCCCGCCCCCGGCATAAATATACCATGCAAGACCTCCGCTTTGTTCAACGGAAATTTTTAATTCATAATTTTTCAACTGGGCATTTTTCCCCAATTCTTTAGCGAATTCCCAGGAAATAGATTTATTAGCACCGGGTTTGACTTTTTCAATGTCACCTGTTATTTCTTTAAGGTCGATTACATTTTTAGTGATTTTATCTATCAAACCGAGTTCAATATTATATACTTCACTTTTATCTGCACCCAAATCGTAAGAGATCTTAATCTTATCGGGTTCTCTTTCAAGCTTTATATTTGTCAATCTGCTGTCCAAAGAATAAATATTGGGAAGTAGATTTAAATCTTCTTCTAAATCAATTTGAATGGACGTCGTGCGTCCGCCGGGAATATTTATTTCCCTTTCATCTGCTTTATACCCAAAAGATTCGGATATTAATTTATACTTTCCGGCTTCGATATTTTGTTTTTTATTTCCAGTCCACTCCTTTACTAAATCCTGGCCGCTGTACAGCTTATACTTTGTTTCATTTGAGTTGGAGGAAATTTCTACTTCACCTAAGGCGACGGTATATACCGGCTCCATATTTTCATCAAGAAGTTTTTGTACATCAAGAAAAACCGTGGAATTCTGAGAAGGAAAAAACTGCTTATCATATATCTTATCAGAGCTCTTAACCGAATAAACAGCAAGCTGATAACCGCTGTCAACATCTGCAAATGACTTCCAGCTTAATAAATACTGAACTCCAAGAGCATCTTTTAAAGCATTAAGAAAATTTTTATCATCAGGATTAAACTCTTCAATCCCCAAAATTGACTTATAATCATTTAAGACATCGGTAGAGTAAACAGTAAATTTATTTTTGATCTCCGGATTCTGAACCAGCCCGTCGTAAAGTTTTTCGGCAGATGATGTATTTTCCAGAATACAAATTATTATCGGCTCATTCCCCGTTAATAATTTTGAAGGAAGGAGTTTATAATCGACTTTAAAGTTTTGGGCATATGAATTACTGAATAATTGGAAAAATACCAGAATGAACGGCATGGTTATTTTCCCAACTGGAGTTCCGTAAAAATATTTCATTTTATTTTCCTATAATTAAATTTATTACACTTCCTTTTTTAGTGCTTGAACCGGCTTTGGGTATCTGGTTTATAACTTTACCCTTATTTTTTTCATGGGAAATTATTTCCGAAACCTTGCCTTTGGATAATCCAAACCTTGAAAGCGTGCTTTCTGCTTTTTGCAGTGTTAAACCTACTAGGTTTGGGACTTTTAAATTACCGGATTCATTAACCTTAGAGCTGCATTTCGAAATCATCTCATCTATATAGCTGTCATTACCGAACAGCACCTTAACCTGATTGTAATTATCCAAAGCAGTTCTGACATTCCCTCTGGCATATTCCTTATCTGCATAGCTGACCATGCTGTTCCTGATTTCGGGCAGCACAGATGACACATAAAAATTATCCGGGGCAAGCGCTTTAATTTCTTTACAAATATTATACGTACGCACAGGATCTGTATAGAGATACTTTCCTGCTTCAATTTCCAGCTCTTTTACTTTAATTTGATTTGCAAAATTCTTAAGTGCTGCAGATGAATGGAAATATATTTCAGCAGAGGAAAGAATTTTTTTGGCCGTACTTAGATCATTTTTTTCAACTGAGCTTTTTAAATCCTTTTCAACTCTATCCGAAATTTGTTTCAGCCGTTCGGATGCATGCTGGTTCCCGGTATTAATTTTTACTGCTTCAGCGAATTTCTCTGCTGCATTTTCTCCGGCCGGCTCAATATATTTTTCCCTCTCAAAAAGCATATCCCCCTCTTCCAAAAGCAGCCGGACTCTTTTCCTCTCAAATTCATTTAAAGATTCCCAATTTGTCCCTTCATTCACTTCCCTGCTGAAAGGAAAATATCCGTTGTCATAAAGGAAATACCCGAGAACAACCAGCAAAACCGAGATTGCTGCAATTGCAAAAATATTTTTCCTGTACAGAAGCGGATGATATTTCTTTTTGACGTTTTCAAATTCTTTGGTAGTTATTTTGACGGTTTCATTATCACTCGCAGAGAAATCTTCCTTTTGTTCCTGTTTAGCTCTCAATGCTTTGCTGAATTCTTTACCGGAAATGAAGCGGTTCTTTTTATTCTTGGCTAAAACTTTATTGATTACCGTTCCGACCCATTTAGGCGCATCAGGCACAATTTTATTAATAGGTTCTATTTTTTCATTAATTATCTTATAAATTGTTGAAACCGGAGTTTCTCCTTTAAACGGCAAATCACCGGTAATACATTCGTACAAAACAACACCAAGGCTGTATAAATCGCTTTGTGCATCTACCTGTCCGCTTATTGCCTGCTCAGGACTCATATAATCGGGTGTACCTATTATCATACCGCTCTGGGTAAGTTTCGTTGCAGTTACTG
>CAYSGP010000402.1:0-2874 GCA_964430095.1 uncultured Ignavibacteriaceae bacterium | reverse complement strand
AAACCGTTGAAACGGTTACGCCACATTTCTTTTTACATCATACAATCCCCTAATAGAGACTTATTGTCAATAAAAAGATTGCGGATAATATTCTGTCACAAAGTCCTTTTATTTATATACGGAGGTTGACTAAAAAGTAATTTTCAATTTAAAGATCCGTGTAAATCAGTATAATCTGCGTTATCCGTGTTCTATTTTTTTTGAATAATTATTACTTTTTATTCAGCCCCATTTACAAACAATAAAACGATAAATGATCATATTCTGTCAGGAAATTAATATTAAGTCATTACTATTTATAAACCCTTCTCCTTTCAGGAGAAGGGTAGGGATGAGGTTGAGAGTAGTATAAAAACATTAGAATATTCTAAATAGTCAAAAGAAATTTTCTTTTTATCAACTATTTGTACAGCGCTGCTTTTTCCTATTGCCCTCTTTATTTACTGCATGTCAAAAATTCACATCTTAATAAAAATTAATAATACCTTAACAATAGAAAAACATTACTACAATATTATTGGTTCGAATCTTTTATAACAATTGTACTATAAGTTAGGATTCCAGCTGCTGATCCGGAGCAGTTATTGGTGCTGTTAATATTTAATAAAATTTTGGAGATGAACTGATGCAGGAATTAAAAACAGAATCAGACGTAAATCTGCTCTGCAGAATTCTGGAAATAATAGAAGATAAACCTTACTGTAGTTTATCATCAATAGTATTAAAAAATTATGATAATGATTCCGTGCAAGACCAACTTAAAATTATCCTAGAAGAAAAATTAATTCGTGCCGAAACCGCCCTCAATGAGAAAGGGGAGATAATTAATTTGTTTAATATTCATTTAACTTTAAATGGCTTACTTTATCTGAAGAAATTTAAATTTACAATACACAGGCTGAGAAGTTTGTAAAAATACCGTAAGTATCTATTTTCTACCCGTTAGGGGGCTATGTTTCCAGGTGCTTGATCTTTATTAATTTTTTATTATTTTCTTCCGACCAACATTATTTTCCTTGAGCCCTTATTCTGTTGAACTCAAAATATTATAAAACCTGATTCCCTTTTTACAAGCATCACCAAAGAGCTAAAGTACCATAGTATTTTTAAATCAGTGAGTTAGTTTGCCGGTATTATATAAATTAAATCGGCTTTTTATAATGTTAATTGAGGAGGTATTTATGGAAAACCTGAATTCTGCTCAAGTTGAAAGCTACGTCCAAAAGGCAATTAACCTTGCAATTGAGTACGGGCCAAAATTACTCCTTGCGATCATAGTTCTTATTGCAGGTTTCTGGATAATTAAATTAGTAATTAAAGCGGCTGACAGAACTATGGATCGTTCAGGTGTTGAACTATCTTTGAGAAAATTTTTAAGCCGTTTATTCGGGATACTGCTTAAAGTAATGCTGCTGATAAGCGCTGCATCTATGATAGGTATAGCAACAACATCTTTTGTCGCTATAATCGGTGCCGCAGGTTTGGCGGTTGGATTAGCACTGCAGGGGGGTCTCGCAAACTTTGCAGGCGGCGTTATAATCCTGGTCTTCAAACCATTTAAAGTCGGTGACGTTATTGAGGCACAGGGTTACTTAGGCACGGTGCATGAAATTTCAATCTTCACAACGATATTAAAGACACCTGATAATAAAACCGTTATTATACCAAACGGTCCGTTATCCAATGGAAGCATGGTTAACTTTTCCACTGAACCGAAGAGACGCGTCGACATGAGCTTCGGTATTGGATATAATGAAGATATTGAGAAAGCAAAACTGATCTTAAAATACCTTGTCGAATCCGACTCAAGGATAGATAAAGAACCTGCACCGCAGATTGTTGTCCTGGAACTGGGTGAAAGCGGAGTAAAATTCGCTGTAAGAAGCTGGTGTAATTCAGCCGACTACTGGGGTATCTTTTTTGATATGCAGGAAAAAGTAAAGCAAACTTTTGACAAAGAAGGAATTTCATTTCCGTTTCCGCAGAGAAAGTTGCACATTTATAATAAATCTTAGGCGGATGCTGAGAATTTATACCATATAAAAGTCATAAAGGAGGGTGTTTGAGCTATGTTTTCTATCAGAATGAGGATCGTAATTTCTTTAGTATTCTTTTTGTTAAGCATTGATGTACATTCACAGAATGAAGAAGATAAGAAAGAGCTGGGATGGTTTTTTGAAGCCGAGTTCGTCGGCTTATGGTCGGGAGGCAACTCTGAATCCTTTACTTACGGATTAGCTGCAAATTTAAGGAGGGTATGGGAAAATTCCGAATTCAGATTTGATGCCGGCGGAAACCAGACTGAATCAAAAACTACAACCCGCACTGCGGAAGGAACAACATCTGACTTCGAAGTGAACGAGGATACAAAAACGGAGAAAACTGCAGAAACCTTTTATTCGCGTGCACGTTATGATTATCAATTCTCAAAGAGTTTTTTTGTGTTCGGCGGAATTGACTGGCTGAGAAACCGGCCGGCAGGCATAGAAAGCCGTTTCCTGTTAGCCGCAGGTATTGGTAATACCTGGGTCGATGAAAAGAACCTTAGATTTAAAACGGGTTACAGCTTTACTTATTCTTTTCAAAACGATGTTATCGAAAATCCTTTCACAAAAACTAAATTTCCCGGTGTACGTTTCTCTTATGACTTCTGGGATAAACTTAGTGCTTCGACGGAATTTGAAAGTATCCTGATAGTTGACTTGAACCTGGATAATACTGATGACGTGAGGATTGATTTTTATAATGCCCTGCCGGTAACAATCAGTGAAATGTTTGCTCTTAAACCTTCCCTTCAGCTTCTATGGAGATCTGATCCTGCATTAACGGAAGTAGATTTAGTATCGGGCGGAGTATCTACAGGTGAAAAAGTTA
>CAYSGP010000401.1:0-4764 GCA_964430095.1 uncultured Ignavibacteriaceae bacterium | reverse complement strand
CTACCCTTTTTTATTTCTTCCTGTGTAAGAATGTGGGTTCTAATCGATTTAAAAAGAACCTTATAAGGAAAAATTTCAACTTCCAAAAAGCCGAGCAGGTTGTATTTATGTGCATGCGCATCAACACCGCCGATACCGACCACTTTTCTTTTTAAGTTTAATTTATCCCATATATCAATTGTTTTTTTATTCGGAACAGAAATAGTTTTTAATGGATGAAGGAAAGACTGGTACTTATTCTGTTCATTCAGGTTTTCCATCCATTCCGACATATGATTCCAAATTTCAATCCCGGTGAAGCCATCCACTTCCCAGTCAATCCACGGATATGGGGGATGTTCTTTCATGTGAGTGCGTCTTTCGTGAGGGTGTGCGATAAATCCTATCCCGCCGTCTTCTTTAACTCTTCTTACATACTCTTGTGCGGAAAGCCTGGTAGAATAAGCTTCTTTAATTCCAAATGCCAGGTAATGATTTTTATTTTGGCGGTCATTTATTTCACAGCCGACCAGAAGCAGTGTATTATTATACCACCCCTCATAACCTTCTTTTAATGCCCGGAGAGTATTATGATCTGTAAGAATTATATAATCCAGCCCTGCTTCCGAAGCAAATCTGGCAATATCCTTAACTTCCCCGGAACCATCCGAGTAAATTGAATGCATATGCAATGCACCTACGTATTCAAACATCCTGATCTTTATTATTTATTGAGAATAAAAAATATTTACAAAATCGGTAAAGGACAAACAATCAACATTAAAGTGAAATGAATTCACTGAAAAATCAAGTACAAATAATTAGACATTCAGGCTCAAAACAATAGAAACGGACCGGATTTTTGCTTAAAGCACAAAATTAAAAAAATAAAAAAATCTGAATTTTTTATCATTTTTTTCCAATTTTTATCCAAAAATCGATCAAATAACATAAAAAACTAAAAAAATTATGATTTTCATTTTCTTGACTTTCAAGCCTCGTATCTCTATTTTTTTGACCTATTTTTATTCACCTATAGTTGCGGGTCTATGCCGGACACATCAGATTTTCGTAATGGTTTAATAATAAGATATAAAAATGATCTATATTCGATAGTAGATTTTCTTCATGTAAAACCGGGCAAAGGGGGAGCATTTGTAAGAACTACACTAAAAAACATTAAAACCGGAAGAGTCCTGGAAAATACCTTCAGATCCGGCGAAGGCATTGATATAGTTCGTGTAGAGAGGAAAAAGTACCAATATTTATACCGAGAGGGAGATTTTTTAGTCTGTATGGACACGGGAAATTATGAGCAAATGAACGTTCCGATCCAGCTGTTTGGTAAAGGGGTTAATTTCCTTAAAGAAAGCGCCGAAGTCGAAATCCTTTTCAACAAAGATGAAATTATTAATGTCGAAATACCTATTTTTATTAATTTATCTATAGTTGATACTGAACCCGGTTTCAGGGGAGATACTGCTACTAATGCAAGCAAACCAGCTAAATTAGAGACGGGCGCTACCATCAACGTTCCCTTATTTATTAATAAAAATGATACGATAAGAGTGGATACTCGAACCGGGGAGTATGTAGAGAGAGTTAAATCATAAGTTTAAGGATAAAAAATGGACCTAAACCTCATTAAAAAATTGGTAAAAATTCTGGATACCAGCGGAGTAACGGATATCGAAATAGAGGAGAATGGATTCCGTGTAAAAATAGCTAAAAAAAATCGAGGAGCTCAAGAAGGTACTTATCCGCAAATAATGGCTCACTCAATCAAGCCTGAACAATCTGCATCTCAAATTCCCGCCGAACCTGCTCAAACCGAAATGGAGAAGCAAACAAAAAATCTTCATGAAGTTAAATCCCCAATCGTAGGCACATTTTACCGTGCTCCGGCTCCGGATGCCGACCCCTACGTGCAAGTCGGCGATTATGTTACAACCGGAACCGTACTTTGTATAGTGGAGGCTATGAAATTAATGAACGAGATTGAGACTGATGTTACGGGAAAAATAATCAAAATATTAGTCGAGAACGGGAGACCGGTAGAATATAACCAGCCTTTGTTTTTACTTGAAGCAAGCTGATCTTTTCGAAAGGTTGAGGAATTGTTTAAAAAAATCCTGATTGCAAATCGCGGCGAAATAGCTTTAAGAATAATTCGTACATGCAGGGAATTAGGAATTAAAACTGTTGCAGTATATTCGGAAGCTGACCGCGAATCGCTCCACGTAACTTTTGCGGATGAAGCTGTATGCATCGGTCCGCCTCAGAGTAAAGACAGTTATTTGAAAATTCCATTATTAATCTCAGCCGCTCATATTACCGGAGCCGATGCAATACATCCCGGTTACGGATTTCTTGCTGAAAACGCAAGTTTCTCTGAAATCTGTGCGGAATCGGGACTAAAATTCATCGGACCTTCACCGGAAATGATAAATGCGATGGGGGATAAATCTTATGCCAAAGAAACAATGAAAAAAGGCGGAGTCCCGGTTATACCGGGAAGCGGCGGGATATTAAAAGATGCTAAAGAAGGGAAAAAGATTTCACATTTGATCGGATTCCCCGTTATCATAAAAGCTTCTGCAGGTGGGGGCGGTAAAGGAATGCGAATAGTATGGGAGGAGAAAGAATTTGATAAAGCTTTTCAGATGGCGCGTTCAGAAGCTGACTCATCTTTTGCCAACCCTGATGTATATGTTGAAAAATTCTTGGAGAAACCTAGACATATAGAGTTTCAAATAATGGGAGATTCGTTCGGCAGAGTTTATCATTACGGCGAGAGGGATTGCTCGGTCCAGAGACGGCACCAAAAATTAATTGAAGAATCTCCATCACCCGTAATTGATGAGGAAATGAGAAGAAAAATGGGCGAAGCTGCCGTCCTTGGAGCAAAGGCAATCAATTATGAAGGTGCCGGTACAATTGAATTCCTTTTGGATAGAAATAAAAATTTTTATTTCATGGAGATGAACACCAGGATCCAGGTTGAGCATCCTGTAACGGAATGGGTGTATGAAGTAGATTTAGTTAGGCAGCAGATTTTAGTTGCCGCCGGTGAAAAGATTGAAACCTTGCCTAAAAAACCTACCGGTCACAGCATTGAGTTCAGAATAAACGCGGAAGACCCTGAAAACGGTTTCCGTCCTTCCCCTGGAAAAATTCAATCGCTTCATTTTCCGGGCGGATTTGGAGTAAGAGTTGATTCCCATATTTATCAATCTTATACTATCCCTCCCTATTACGACTCATTAATCGCGAAATTGATAACCTGGGGCAAGAACAGAGAACATGCAATTGCAAGAGCAAAAAGGGCATTGGAGGAATTTATAATTGAGGGGATTAGCACTACAATTCCTTTTCACCTTAAAGTTTTGGAAGATGAAAGGTTTTTAACCGGTAATTTTGATACTTCTTTCTTGGATCATTTTAAATTTTAAATTATATATTTATTTTGAAGTTTTAATTTTCGAGGTTTAAAATGAACTTCCCCGGCAATGTAAAATATACTAAAGACCATGAATGGGTTTCCATTCAGGGAAACATCGGGACAATCGGAATTACCGATTTTGCCCAAAGTGAATTGGGAGATGTTGTATATGTTGATATAGATTCTAATCTTAAAGAAGTGAAAAAAGGAGAATCATTCGGCACTATTGAAGCCGTTAAAACCGTCAGCGAAATTTATGCACCATGCAGCGGAAAAGTTGTTGAAATTAATAAAGAATTTTCGGAAAACCCTGAAGTTATAAATTCCGATCCATATGGCTTCGGATGGATGATAAAAATTGAAATTAAGGATTTAACTGAATTGAGCGGTTTAATGAGCAGCGAAGAATATAAATTGATGGTGGGCAAATAATACCGGAAATTTAAGCGGAGAACAGATTTTTGATCGGCAGTAAAGAATTAATTTTAATAATCGATTTCGGTGCACAGTATTCTCAGCTTATTACAAGGAGAATCAGGGAAGCTGATGTTTATTCGGAAATATACCCTCATACAATCTCAATTCAAAAAGTTACGGATTTAAATCCGAGGGGAATAATTCTCTCCGGCGGACCAATGAGCGTTTATGATGAGGGAGCTCCTAAAATTAATGGAGAGATTTTAAAGCTCGGGATACCTGTTTTAGGAATTTGCTACGGCTTGCAGTTCATTTGCCAGTTTTTCGGGGGTAAAGTAGAACCGGCTGCAAATCGTGAATACGGCAAGGCTCAAATGACAATTACTACTAATTCCCCTCTTCTTAAAGGGGTCAGCAGCAATTCTTTCGTATGGATGAGTCATGGCGATTATTTGACGCAGATTCCCCCCGGTTTTCAAATCAATGCTACTTCCGATCACTCTCCTGTCTGTTCCATTTCCGATGAAGAAAAAAATATTTACGGTGTTCAGTTTCATCCGGAAGTTATGCACACTCAGGAAGGAACAAAAATAATCCGCAATTTTTTGTTCGAGATCTGCAAATGCAAAGGAGATTGGACAGCACATAATATTATTGAAGAAAGTATTAAGCAAATAAAGGAAAGGGTTGATAATTCCAAGGCAATTTGTGCTTTAAGCGGCGGTGTTGATTCCGCAGTAGCAGCAGTGCTTGTAAAAAAAGCCATCGGTGAAAATCTTATTTGCGTTCATATAGATACCGGCCTAATGAGAAAAAATGAAAGCCGGCAGATTACAAACCTATTTAAAGAAAAGCTGGATCTGAATGTAGTACACATTAATGCATCAGATAAATTTTTAAAGAATTTAGAAGGCGTAGCTGATCCG
>CAYSGP010000400.1:0-3954 GCA_964430095.1 uncultured Ignavibacteriaceae bacterium | reverse complement strand
AAGAATGTATTTTTGTTCATCAGTTATGTTAATCCTTTGAAAGAATTATTATGCTGGAAAAATTGAATTCGCAGATCTTTTTAAAAATTTACGAATGGATGATTGTAGAAGATATATTAAGCATTGTGGAAAAAGACGTGAAGCTCGAGCATTATGAAAAAATCAATAATAAGTTTTTAAAGTTTGCCAAAAAATTAACTCCGGATGAACAGAAGGAATTAATTGAAACAAAAGCTGTCAGCAACGAATTGAAATTAACCAAACAGGCATACCGGTATATGCTGCCCAGGCTTCCCAGTCTTTATAAATAAATAATTGCATGCTCCATTTCTCTATCTAATCCTGCAAGTAGTCATTCATTGTCATTCCACTGCCCAATCATATACGTGGTCATTCATTGTCATTTTTAATATATAATCTAGTGCGTATCATTCAGTGGTCATTTCTCTATAATCCTGTACGTAGTCATTTATTGTCATTTTTACTATATAATCCAATACGTAGTCTTCATTGTCATTCAATAGTCATTCTTTTGCCCCAATCCACTCACTACTCAATACTGCTTACTCCTAATTGCCCATTTTCCAATTTCCCATTTCTGCAAACTAGTTGCCTATTGCTTACTGCCAACTGCATACTCTGGTTCTATCTTTCTCTTATCTTTCTCTAATCCCAAATCTTTCCTACTTTTGCAGTAATAAAATCATTTTGAAAGAACTATGATAGCATATTTAAATGGAAAATTTATTACGGAAGAAGAGATCATGATATCTCCGTTTGACAGGGGATTTTTATTCGGCGACGGAATTTATGAAGTTGTAGCATCCTATAACGGAATTTTCTTTATGATGAAGGAACACCTGGAAAGACTGGATAGAAATTTAAAGGAGGTCAGGATTGATTTTCCAGGAATAATAGATTTAGAAAAGCTCTCGTACGAATTAATTAAGAAAAATCCTGCGGAGTCGAAATCCGATTGTTCGCTTTACATCCAAATTACAAGAGGGATTTCTCTTCCGAGAAAGCACACCTTTCCGGCTGATAATAAAGCCACTGTTTTCATTTCACTTTCTCCCATCAAAAGCAATAAAAGCGAATGGGAAAACGGAATTAAAGTACTTTTATGGGAAGATTTCCGCTGGTCGAGATGCGATATTAAATCCGTAGGACTCATTCCGGCAGTTCTTGCAAGTCAGAATGCTGTTGAGCACGGCGCCTCGGAAACAATCTGGGTCAGAAATAATTTGATCTGCGAAGGTTCCCATACCAATTTTTTTGCAGTGAAAAACGGAATTGTGGTTACTCCGCCTCTTTCAAAATTTATTCTGCCCGGGATTACAAGAAAAGCTGTTCTGGCCATTTGCAGAAAAAGTAATATTCCTGTCAGGGAAGAGAAAATCTTGAAAGAAAATCTAAAGGAATTAGATGAAGTTTTTATAACCGGAACTTTGACGGAAATAAACCCAGTTGTTCAAATTGATGATATAAAAATCGGGAACGGGAAACCGGGAGCGGTTACGAAAAGAATTCAGGCTGAATTTAAAATAGCAACTCTTTCCAAATAAGCTGAGATAAATGAATGATTGTCCGGCTATTTTACTTAACATTCTTAATCCTTCTTTTTTATTCACCTTTTTCTGAAACCACAGCACAAATAAACAGCTATAAGTACAAAAACCTTATAACTTTTTGCAGTCAAAAACTTTTAAAGAATATTGATCAAATCCCGGATAATGAATATCCAATAAGAACAAAAGGATTAGGGGAATGGGAATTCACCGATCCGTCCGGCTGGACAAGCGGATTCTTTCCGGGCTGCCTATGGCTGTCTTATAAACTTCTGCCCGATTCAAATATTTTAAAAGCTGCATTAAAGTTTACGGAGGGGTTAAAAGATCAGCAGTTTAATAAAAATACTCACGATATTGGTTTTATGATGATGTGCAGTTTCGGAAACGGATTCAAGCTGATGACCAAGCCGGAATACAAAGAAATAATTCTGGAGTCGGCAAAATCTTTAGCAGCGCGTTTCAATAAAAAGATTGGATGCATACAATCCTGGAACGGAGAATTCCAGGTAATTATAGACAATATGATGAACCTAGAGCTATTGTTCTGGGCTGCCAAAAACGGCGGTGATAAAAAATTTTATGATATAGCCGTATCACATGCATATACAACAATAAAAAATCATCTGCGTCCCGACGGCAGTTCATTCCATGTTGTAGTTTATGATACTTCAACCGGGGAAGTTATTAAAAAAAGAACCGCTCAGGGATTATCGGATAGTTCCGCTTGGGCAAGAGGACAGGCATGGGGGATTTATGGTTTTACAATGTGCCACCGAAAAACTGATGATACCCTATTTCTTAATACTGCCGTAAAAATGGCTGAATATTTTATAAATCATCTTCCGGCAGACCGGGTTCCTTTCTGGGATTTAAATTTGCCGGAGGATAGTAATAGAAAATTTAAAGATGCTTCAGCAGCCGCAATTGCTCTCTCGGCATTGCTGGAATTGAGAAACTATATAAGTAATAAAAATAAATGCGATAAAGTAATTGATGATATTTTAAGTTCTCTTATAAACAATTATCTTTCCATCAATACAAATTCTAGCGGATTACTTTTACACTGCGCATATAACGTAAACAGCAGCAATCCTTATGATTGGGATGCCTCAACTGTCTGGGGTGATTATTATTTTCTGGAATCGCTAATTAGATACAAAGAAGCTTTCATTCGCATAGATGATAAGAAAAAATAACTTCTCGTAAAAAATTCTTCCTCTAGGTAATAAGTGGAGCTTGGTTTTTGACGGATCGAAATATGTAATTTCTAACTCAACGAAATATAAATTGATTTTTCTTAACGAATAAAAATGAATAACTCGGTCAGAATGCTTTCGGCAATAATGTTCAGCGATATGGTTGGTTATACAGCACTTATGCAGGAAGATGAAAGAAAAGCCAAAGAATCAAGAGACAGATATAGGAAGGCTCTTGAAGAAAATATATTAAAGCATCAGGGAAAGATTCTGCAATATTACGGAGACGGCGCCCTAGCTGTTTTCGGAAGCGCAATTCATTCTGCTTTGTGTGCCGTGGAAATTCAGAAAGAACTTCTTAAACCGCCGGAAGTACCTTTAAGAATTGGTATTCATTCCGGCGATATTGTTCACGATGATGACGGCATTTTCGGTGACGGAGTTAATATTGCCTCCAGGATTGAATCTCTTTCTGTTCCGGGCGGCATCCTGATTTCAGATAAATTATTTGATGAAATTAAAAATCATTCTAATCTGCCGGCAGAATTTTTAGGTTCATATAAATTAAAGAATGTTAAAGCTCCGGTAAAAATTTACGCCTTAATTAATCCTGGTCTAAATATCCCTACTGAACAGCAATTAAAAGCAAAAACTGGTTTTGAAGAGAAGCATAGCATAGCAGTTCTTCCTTTTGTAAACATGAGTGCTGATCCTGAGAATGAATATTTCAGCGACGGCATTACAGAAGAAATTTTAAATGCGTTGACAAATATTGATGGGTTAAAAGTAACTTCAAGGACTTCTTCTTTCGCATTTAAAGGTAAAAATGAAGACATAAGAGAAATAGGTACAAAATTAAATGTTAATTCCGTTCTGGAAGGAAGTGTTCGAAAATCAGGAAATAAAATTAGAATTACTGCTCAATTAATAAATACAGTTGATGGTTATCATGTATGGTCGGAGGTATTTAATCGGAATCTTGAAGATATTTTTGAAGTACAGGATGAAATCTCGCGGAAAATTGTCAACAAGTTACGGGAAAGATTTTCGATAAAGTCATCGGAAGAATCTCTTATTAAGTCGTATACAACCAACCTGGATGCATACAACGATTATCTCAAAGGAATATTCTATTTTAATAAATGGACTCCGGAAGATATTACAAAATCTGTTTCATTTTTTCTGGC
>CAYSGP010000399.1:0-7566 GCA_964430095.1 uncultured Ignavibacteriaceae bacterium | reverse complement strand
AAGCTAATGTGGTTAAAAAAATGAAAGAGGTTGATGCTGTAATCGGGGGTGAAGGAAGCGGAGGAGTAATTTATCCTGCTCTGCATTACGGGCGGGATGCACTGGTTGGTATAGCATTAATACTGCAGCTGCTGCTGGAGTCGGGGAAAAGCTTATCCGCACTTAAAAAATCTCTCCCTGAATATTTTATATCCAAGAAAAAAATTGAATTGAAAAATATTAATCCGGGTGAAGTGCTGAATAGATTAGTTGACCGGTACGGAAATAACAAAATCAATACCGAAGACGGGTTAAGAATAGATTTTGATGACCATTGGGTGCATTTTAGAAAATCAAATACCGAACCTATAATCAGGATAATTACTGAGGCTAAGGCTAAGGCTGAGGCTGAGAAACTGTCGGATAAATATGTTGCTGAAATTAAAGGCTTGATGTAAGCGGTTTGTGGTGAGTGGTTTGTAGTATGTTGTATGTTATTTGTCGTGGGTAAATAGTTGTAGAGGGGATACAACAAACAACCGACTACAAACAACAAACACTGCTAGTAAAGCCTTTTCCTCTTCTGAATATAGCTGAATAATGCTTTGTCGAAAGGCATGCTGGTTTCTATTAGATTATATTCAATATTTGATTTTAAACATTCCGATTTAATTTTCCTCAGGAATTCCCCCATCGATTCACGGTAAGCTTTTTGAATCTGGTACGGCTGGGTTGTAATTTCTTCGTCAGTTTCAAGATCTTTAAATACGGCATCCGCCCCGAATGAAAAGCTTCTTTCCAGCGGATCAAGTATTTGAAAAACAATTACTTCATTTTTCAAATAGCTGAAATTCTTTAAAGATTTCAATATTGAATTTATATCATCAAAAAGATCTGAAACAATAACAACTAATCCTCTTCTCTTGATTTTTTCTGCTACAAGATTTAAGGATGAAGCAGTATTTGTTGTGCTCGACGCTTTTAATGATGCAATCTGTTTTAAAATCTGCAGCAGATATGTTTTAGTTGCTTTTGGAGGAATATAGCTGTTGATTTTATCCGAATATAATGCCAAACCTACGGCATCCTGCTGCTTAATCATTAGATAGCTTAAAGCTGCAACAAGAGTGGATGCATATTCCAGCTTGGTTATATTCCCGGATGACGCAAAGCTCATTGACCGGCTTGTATCCAGGAGTATATAGCTCCGGAGATTTGTTTCCTCTTCATACTGCTTGATAAAAAATTTTTCCGTTTTGCCGTAAGCCTTCCAGTCAACATCTTTTAAACTATCCCCCTGCAGATAAGGACGGTGTTCAATAAACTCAACACTGAACCCGTGGTAAGGGCTTTTATGGAGTCCGACCATAAAGCCTTCTACAACCAGCCGGGCTCTTAATTCCATCGATTTTATTTTGGAAATAACGGCAGGATTAAGATACTTGATATAATTTTCAGAAGGTTCCGCCATCTGAGCTTACCTTTTGTTTATTTTCAAGTATTTCTTCAGGGGGGACTCCCATGTTATCCAATTCCGATCTTGCAGAAACAGCCCACTGATGATTCGGATACTTTTCAAGAAACAATTTGTAAGTTTCAGTTGCTTCTTTATACCTTTTGAGATCATTGGCAAGGATGAATCCGGACATAAACAGCGCATCGGGCGCTTTTGGATAGCCGGGATATTTATCAAAAATATTTTTATAAACTTTAACGGAATTCAATAGTGATTCCGTTTCCGATAAATTTTTAACCATCCTGTTTTGGTATAAACCGGCAATCTGGAACAAAGCTTCGGGAGCTAATTTACTTTCCGGGTATTCTTTTACTAAATTTTCATAAGCAGCAATTACTTCGGGGATATTATTCTTTTTTGCATTTTCAGCTGCTTCATTCATGTAATCCTTGTCAGTTTTTGAACTGCAGCCGGTTATTAATAAAAAACTTGTAACTATTGGAATTAATATTTTCATCTTTGTACTTCAAATTGTGAAAAACAGTAAATAAAATTATTAAAAGGATGAAGGACTATCAATGTATTAAGCAGACAATTCACCTGATAGAAAATTATAAAACTGCTAAAAAAAGCCTTATTTTCATCAATTATTTCAATTTTGATTTAAGGTTTTGATCTTTTTTGATGACATCTTCTTCCATTTTCCTTTTATAACTCAGCATTTTATCCTGAATTTGCGAATCCGATGCTCCGAGTACCTGGACAGCTAAAAGTCCGGCATTTTTTGCCTGATTAATCCCGACCACTCCGACAGGTACTCCGGGCGGCATCTGGACCATGGATAAAAGTGAATCGAGCCCGTCTAAAGATTTTGATTTTATAGGGACTGCAATTACCGGGAGCGGTGAAAATGCCGCAATTATTCCTGCCAGGTGAGCCGCACCTCCTGCCCCCGCAATAATTACTTTTAATCCTTTCTGATGGGCTGCAGCCGCATACTCTGACGTCTGATTGGGGGTTCTGTGAGCCGAGAGCACTCTGATTTCATAACCAACCCCGAACTCCTCCAAAATGTCTGCGGCTTCTTTCATTACCGGAAGATCAGAATCGCTGCCCATAATAATGCCGACTAATTTTTTTTCAGCCATTTGTTCCCTTTCATTAAATAATTATTTTTTAAAATCTTTCCAGTCAATCCGGTATATATTTTCTCCGTCGGACCTTAATAAAACAGCAGCATCTTTGTCCGTCCTGAATATTTTAATTCTTTGAAGACGGTCCAATACCTTTTTCGACGGATGTCCGAATTTATTTCCAATCCCGCAGCTTATTAATGCAAAACGAGGACTAACCGCCTCGACAAAATTTTTACTGCTGCTTGTACTGCTTCCATGATGTGAAATTTTTAGAACATCGCTTTTAAGGAAACTCCCGTTTTTGGTCAAAAGAAAATTTTCTGAATTCTTTTCCGCATCCCCTGTAAATAAAAAGCTGGTTTTCCCGTAAACAAGTTTTATAATACCGCTTTTTTCGTTGTTTGAAACAGGCAGAAAATTTAAATTTTCCGGCTCATTTAATATATAAAGGTTTGCATTGCCAAGATGTATTTCTTCCCTCTTAAAGTAACGGTATGGGACATTATATTTTTTTAAGAAGGATTCAAACTTTAAATCTCCGATATCAAGGGAATCAACTTGAGGTTTATAGACCTGTCCAATCATTCCCCTTGCAATTAAAGATTTAAAGCCGCCGCAATGATCAGCGTCCAGGTGAGAAATAAAAGCATAATCAATTTTGGAAACTGCAAGGTGATTTAAGAGAGGGAACACTACCCTTTCTCCGTTGTCAAACCCGAAAGTTTTCTCGCCGGCATCGATTAAAGCAGTTTCACCGTTCGGAAATTTCAGGAAGAATGCATCTCCCTGACCGACATCAATCATCATTATATTTAATTCATTTTTCTTAAGCAGTTCCTCGTCATCAAGCGAAGGAAGAAAAATCATATTTATAATTACTAATGATATAAACACAATTTTCAGCTTCCACCCTTTAAATTTTTCTATCCAAAAAAAGAATATAATTAAAAGGATATAAAAAACAACCGAATCAATCATTGAAAAATTCCTGATCCGCAAGAAAGAAAAACCGGGATTGCCGGCAAGCCTGATAAACTCTAAAGTAATAAATGTAAGCATGTCATTTGCAGCCGCATAAAAAGAAGCAATAAGAGGAAAAATACTGCTCACAGTCAAAGTAAAAATTGAAATTCCCACAATTATGCCGATTGCAGGTATGACAAAAAGGTTTGCCAAAAGAGCGGTCAGCGAAAGTCTGCCGAAATAAAAGAGCGTGAACGGGATTGTACCTATTTGTGCACTTAAAGATAAAGTGATAAACAAAAGCAGATTCTGCACAAGCTTTCCTGTCTGAAGATTGGAAATCATGCGGCGGAAAACGGGGTAAATCGCTGCCATTGAAAGAACTGCTGCGTAAGATAATTGAAACCCCGGGTCAAAAAGATCACCCGGATCTATTAAAAGAATTATTACGGCAGACAAAGCCAGAGAGTTAAAAAGATTTGTCGATCTGCCGGTTAGAAATGCTGCAATAATGATTAATGCCATTAAAGTAGCCCTAACCACCGAAGCCGGCGCTCCGGTTAATAACATAAAAAAAATTAAACCCGCAGCTGTAAGAATAGATCTCGTGTAGATATTAAATCTTCCGAGAAGAATCAAAAAAACCAGGATTATATATCCTACGTGAAGTCCCGAAACTGCGAGAACATGTATAACGCCGGAGTTAATAAATTCATTTTTTGTATCGTAATCCATTTCGCTTCTGTCATTTAGAAGCAGACCTTTGAGCAAAGATGCCGTAACCGGCGAGTGGAGTTCTATTGTTCTTTCATGAATAGAGTTTCTAACGGAGAATAAAAAATTTTCAAAAGGATAAACCTCATTTTTTAAAATATGAATATCGCGGGAGCTGTAAGATGTGAAAACGCCGCTGATTCCTTTTGATCTAAGATATTTATCATAATTAAATTCTCCCGGATTTCTAGTTTCGCGGCCTTTATAAAAATTCCCGGAAATTGAAATATAATTCCCGGGTTTTAAAGAATTGTAAAGTGAATCCAGGCTTTCGTCCGATTCATCATGCACGCTGCATATCAATTTAATATTTTTTATTAAATGAAATTGATAAGCTGAAAGTGAGTCGGCCTTGAGCCGGAATGTAAGAGTCTTTTCCCGGTTATCTTCAGGCATATCGTAACCGTAATGCAGGAGATCAATAGATTCTATTTTCCCGAAGGCAGTTAAATTTTTGGCAATATAAATATTTGGGGAAAGACAGCTTTTATCCCCGGAATTTATCGATGCAATAAATGAACCGAATAATAATATGACTCCAAAGATTGGGATGGAAATTATGTCCGCATATTTTGTTCGAAAAATCCTGATTAGAAAAAATGTAACTGAAATTACAATTAATAATATCAGAAAAAAGACAGGATGGATTTTATAAAATTGGTTTATAATTATTCCGCAGATAAAAGGAATGGCAAATTTGATTACCGGGTAATCTTTCAATTGCATACCTTTAATACTGCCGGTTTGATCTGAGTTAAGTCCCTTACATTTTTAGCGAAATATCCTGCGTACTTTCCTGCAGCAATAGATAGAGCAGGATTCAAAGTATGTGTTTTAAAAGATAAATCTTCAATATTTCCGTGATCCGAGCATGTAAATAAAGTTAAATCAGTGCCTTCAGAACCTTTAATAAGATTCAGAAGAAACTCATCTAAAGTGTCCAGAGTTTTTTCAATATAGCCCTCAAACCTTCCGTGTCCTATATGATCAGTTAAATAATATTCAAACAATGTAAAGGAGTAATTCCGTGCAATTCTCAGGAGTCTTTTTGCGGCATTCAGTGGTTTTATTACAGGCAGCCTGTATTCCAGTTTTTCATTCCATCTTTCATTTGTAATTTCAGCGGTAAGTGCTCTCCCCTTCCGCACATCGGTAACCGTATTTAATTTCATCCCGCTCAATCTGCAGCTTAGCGATGTTACGCTTAGCCTGCTTTTGCCGGATTTTAGATAATCAAAAAATATTTTCGGGTATGCATTTGCGAAAAAAACTTTTTTCCCCCTGCTGATTAATTCCTTGAAAATATTTTTCTCTTTGATTACCGGGATTAATGTTGAATAAGGGTATGGCCCATGATGTTTTCCAATGAATTCAGCGGCATTAATTCCGCACATGATTGAAGCCTGTCCGGTTCCGCTCTGGGGCAGCCCATTAATTCCGAGAGTTGCATCTACCGGAAAAAGATAATTGCCCGAAATTTTTATCTTTGAATTTTCAATTGTAGGAATCTTCCCGAAAATCTGGGTGAATGTTTTGAATCCGTATTTGAAAAAAGGATTATAGATATAATCTTCTTTGCCGATTCCGAATCCATCAATAAAGATCATCAGTACAGAATTCAAAATAACTCCGTGGATTTGTCACTCAGATCCTGCCGTAAGCAAGTTCTGGATGCTGGATTCTGGATACTCGATACAGGATTCCGAATACGGGATGCCAGATTCCGGATTGGTTTTATACCGGATCAAATTATCCGTTAACAAGCATCAAGTATCCAGTATCCAGCATCAAGTACCATTTACAGGTTATTATTTAGATTCAACCATTACTGTTACAGGTCCGTCGTTAAGTATTTTTACCTGCATCATTGCACCGAAAATGCCGGTTTTAACTTTTTCCTTGCCGATAATCTCCTTCACACCCTCAACAAATTTTAAATAAAGAGGGATTGCCGCATCGGGTTTTGCGGCCGCTGTAAAGCTCGGCCTGTTCCCTCTGGAAGTATCACCGTATAAAGTAAACTGGGATACGATCAGCACTTCGCCGCGGACGTCTTTCACCGAAAGATTCATCCTTTCGTTTTCATCTTCAAAAATCCTGAGGCTGCAGCATTTCTCAGCAATGTAACGTGCATCGCTCTCGGAATCTCCTTCTTTTATCCCTAAAAGAATCACCATTCCTTTTTTTATCTCTTGTGCGTACATGCTTGCTGAGATATAAACTCCGGCTTCGGCAACTCTTTGGACCAGGGCCTTCAATTCAGCTCCCCGAAAATTACTCTTTCTATATTTTGTAAATCTTTTTTGATTTGAATTTTTTTGAAACCGTTCTTTTCTAAAATTTCTTTAATATTCTCATGAAGCCCTTTTCCCATTTCAAAAAATATCTTTCCTTCCGGCTTTAACAGAAATTTTGCATTCCGGGAAATTTCCCTGTAAAATTTTAAACCGTCCGAAAAATCGGTCAATGCATCTTTCGGTTCGTATACTTTTAGCTCAGGTGCAAGTTCGGGGAATTCTTCGGAAGAAATATAAGGCGGATTTGAAACGATTATATCAAATTTCCGGTTAAAGAGCTCCTTGTCGGGATTTAGAATATCATACTGTATTAACCGGACATTGCGAACCCCGTTTAATTTAATATTTTCATCTGCAAGATTAATTGCATCCTTACTTATGTCAACGGCAGTTATATTCAATTGAGGAAGTTTTTTTGCGAGTGAAACCGCTATATTACCGCTCCCCGTGCCTATATCCAGAATTTCAGCGGGATTATTCCCGATAAATTCAATAATTGTCTCAACAAGAATTTCGTTTTCCGGCCGGGGTATTAAAGCAGAGGAATTCACTTTAAATTTTAATCCGAAGAACTCTACTGAACCCAAAATGTACTGAAGAGGTTCAAACCGGCTCCTTCTTTTTAATAATTCCCGAAGTCCGGATAACTCTTCATCTCTAAGCGGCTTATCAAAAGCAAGATAAAGATTAAGCCGCTTGGAATTCAAAACATGTGCAAGCAGCATTTCGGCATTGAAGCGCGGCGATTCAATCCCCTTCTTCTTCAAATATTCCGATGATAAATTAATTGCTTCTAAAACCGTCAGCATTTTTAAAACATTTTATATTTATAAGAACCAAAATACCCAAGAGTAATCGATTTACGAATTATGATTTATGAATTACGATTTTTGAATTGAGAATTACGATTTGAAAAAGTCTGGATTAGGAAATCGTAAATCAAAAATCATAAATCAAAAAT
>CAYSGP010000398.1:0-5640 GCA_964430095.1 uncultured Ignavibacteriaceae bacterium | reverse complement strand
CAGGTTTTTCCACCGATTGCACTCTTTGTCATACAACCCAAGTCTGGATTCCGGGCGGATTTGATCATAGTCTTTCCCAATTTCCATTGACAGGATCTCATGTTAATCTTAGTTGTTCAGCCTGCCACAGCCAGGGATATTCAGGTACGCCGACCTCATGCTACAGCTGTCATAGCACTGCTTATACATCCGCTTTAAACCCGAACCATACAGCCGCCGGCATTTCTACGGAATGCCAGGACTGTCATTCTACAACTTTATGGATTCCTTCTAGTTTTAACCATACAACTACAGGATTTGAACTAACTGGTAAGCATATTCCGCTTGCTTGTTCCTCATGTCATATTGGAATTACAGCGGGTTTAAATACAGAATGTTTTTCATGTCATCAAGATGATTATAATACTGCAGAAAACCATTTAGCCCAAAGCTACCCGACAACCTGCGAAATGTGCCATACTACTGCCGGATGGGAAGGAGCGGATTTTAATCATGATGTAACAGGATTTCCATTAACAGGTGGACACATTACTGCAGGGTGTTTAAACTGCCATCAGAGCGGATTTCCCGGGACATCAACTTTATGTGCAGACTGCCATCAGAGCAATTACAATTCCTCTTTGAATCCAAGCCATACGGCATTGGCTTTATCCACAGAATGCGGAACCTGCCACTCAACAAATCCGGGCTGGGCTCCCGCACAATTTCCCAACCACAGCGATTATTTTCAATTGGTGGGTGCGCATGCCCTGATTTCAAGTGACTGCATTTCATGTCATAACGGCGATTATAATTCTACTCCGAATACCTGCTACGGCTGTCATTTAACTAATTATAACAATACAACAAATCCTGTTCATACTTCGGCGGGATTTAATACAGAATGCACAACCTGCCATACACAGGATGCCTGGACGCCCTCAACATTCAATCATGACGGTCAGTATTTTCCTATTTATTCCGGAAAACATAGAGGCCAGTGGAGCCTATGCTCAGACTGCCATACTTACTCTGCCGATTTTTCGGTTTTCTCATGTATCGACTGCCACGAGCATAACAAGACAGATACTGATGATCACCATAGAGAAGTGAGTGGGTATAGTTATTTAAGCTCTGCCTGCTACAGCTGTCATCCTGCGGGAACTGCTGAAGGCGGCGATATTCAAATAAGAAGAAGAGATTTTTAGGAATATCTAAAGATGAATAAAAGTACTGCAGTTTTAATTATTCCAATTCTTCTATTGCATATGAATATTTCTGCTCAGACTAATCTCGAAAAAAGAATTGGAGAAGTAAGCTATAAATCTTCCCAGAATATTTATGTTAAATTTGAAAATACAGAGGGAATTTCTGCAGGCGATACTTTATTCATTGAACAAGGGAATAAGAAAATTCCGATTTTATCGGTATTGTATATTTCAAGTAAATCATGTGCCGGTAAATTTATAAACGGTAAAGATGTTGCAGTTGGTGATAAATTGACGGCTTTCATTGAACATAAAGAAATAATCATGGCTGACAGTACATCAGCCAATATCGAAAAAATTATTCCCGGAAATGAGCAGCTGAAATCAAAATCTAAAAAAGGTTCCGTTTTCTTAACGGAGAAACCTGATTTTACAGGGAGATTTTCCATTCAGTCTTATACGAATTTATCCAACGCCGGAAATTACTCCGATTTTCAAAGATGGAGATATTCTTTTTCTTTGAAGGCAAACGAAATTTCCGGGTCTGCATTTTCCTTTACATCTTATTTTATTTTTACATACAGAGCTGATGATTGGCAGAATGTGAAGGAAAGCATAGGGAAAGGACTTAAAGTTTATGATATAGCTTTAAGCTATACAATTGATAAAACATCGATCCTATGGTTCGGCAGGCATTTAAACAGGAGGGTTTCAAACATCAGTTCTATAGACGGAATTCAATATGAAAAATCTTTAGGAAATTATTTTACAGGCCTTTTAGTCGGCTCCCGCCCCAATTTTTCTGATTTAGGATTTAATATAAAATTATTTGAGTATGGTCTTTTCTTCGGAAGATCCGATACAATCAACAGCGGTATTATGGAAAATACCTTCGCAGTATTCCAGCAGACAAATAATTCCGTAACCGACAGGCGGTTCATTTACCTGCAGCATGTCAGCACAATAATAAAGAATACCAGCTTATTTGCTTCATCCGAAATTGATTTATATAAAAAGGAAAGCGGAACCGCAAAAAATAAATTAACCTTAACCAGTCTCTTTATTTCAGGGAGGTATTCTCCAATTAAATTAATTTCATTCTCTCTGTCATACGACGCTAGAAAAAATGTCATCTATTATGAAACATTTAAAAGTTTTGCGGACAGCATATTGGAAAATGAAACAAGACAAGGTTTAAGAGCCGGAATAAATTTTAAGCCCTTTAGTAATTTATTTATAAGATTGGACGGGGGCTATAGATTCAGGAAAAATGATCCCAAACCTTCCAAAAATTTCACCGGGAGCATATCCTACTCAAACGTACCTGTTATTGAAGCTGCTCCTTCCATATCCTACTCAAAATTAAACAGCAGCTATTTGAACGGAAATATCTGGGGGGCAAGGATTTCAAAAACTTTTTTCTCAGGTAATTTAACCGGATCGTTAAATTACAGACTTACCGGCTATTCATTAACTTACGGCAGCGGATCGCTGAAACAAAGCAGCGTTATTTTTGATGCAGGATTTAGAATCATTTCAAAATTATTTCTCAATTTAAGCTATGAATCTGCTTTTGAAAACAGTAACAGCTACAGCAGAGTTCTTGCCGATATTTCCATTCATTTCTAGCTTCTAATCTTTTATTAAAAAATTCCGAGCTCTATATTTAATAATATGTTTCCTATTTTATCAATATTACTTAAATTGCCGATGTGTTTCTAACAAGGAATTGAATGGTATTTACTGAAAATAAATCAAGCTTGGCTTTTAAAGATATTGACATAAACAGCTTTTCAAATTCCTTTGTTCCTTACCTTTACCTCGACGGGCATAGAAGCAGCAGTGCGGGGAGCACCGACCTTGAGAAATACAGCAGCGGTTTCAAATTTTTTCTGCGCTTCGGACAGATTATGCAGAATCTTGGATTTAAAGAAATGATCACTATGGTCCATACTTCCAGAAACTGCTGTTTGAAGGAAAGATTGGATTCTATTATCTCCGCAATCCAGGAAAATTTCGATGCATCCAATTCGTATTTAAAAAATTCTAAGTTTAAATTGTACGGAGATCTGGAAACGTACAAGGAAATGGGGTATACGGAGTTCTTTAATTTCATTACCCGAATAAATAATAATAATCATAAAGATTATTCATTCACCCACCATATTCTTATCAATTATTCTGAAAACTGGGCATTGAACAACCTTGAAAAAATTAAACTGATGCCTGATATAAGCAGCATTATCCGTTTTACAAAGGGATTTGCCAGCGGGGGATGGATACCTTTGAGAATGCAGGAAACTACGTTTATTTATTCTCAAATCCCCTCCGTTTCAGAATATTGGTCTGATGAAGCAATTGAAGCTTTAATTTATATTTCTTTGCAGAATTGGTCTTTAATGAAACAGTATATCGGAAAAAAAGTTTATATGAGTTCGGAAAAAGAATTAATACATAAGGAAAGAGATATAAACCTGAAATTCTGCACCCATAAATTAGAGATAAAGAACAGCATGCATAACCGTATAATAGCATTCGGAATTCACGGTCCGGTTATATATGAATTTTAATTTCGGTGAAGAATTCTCTTTTGAAAAAGCTGCCGAATACTCGAAAATATATGCGCAAAAGAAATCGCCGAAGGCATCCAAATTACTCGATTTAATTACCCCTCATAATACCCGTCCATATCTGAATCTCTGCTTCACATATTTAAGATTTGTTGATGATGCAGTAGATAATACAGAGTTGTCTGTCTCAAAAAAAATAAAATTCATTGAGCATCAGAAAAAACTGATCACGTTTTCATTTGATAAAAACTTTCCCCAGCCGGAATCAATTGAAGAGGCATGTTTATTTTACTTTGCCGAATACGCGCTCTCAAACAATAAACCGGTCCTGCTTGTAGAACTTAAAAATATGGCGGATGCTTTAGGAATGGATGCTGCAAGACTTGAAAATTCCGGCGTATTCTCAAAAACAGAGTTCGATTCTTATGTGAATAAAATGGCAAAATCTCTTTTTAATATCTTATATAATTTTCTAGTTCATGACTCAGGGTATCTTGGAGAAGAATTCTTTATAGGAAAATTTTCTGCAAATGCCCAGATGATAAGAGATTTGGAAGAAGATATCGATGCCGGGTATATAAATTTTTCAAGAGAAGAAATTGAAGCATATAAAATTGATTTAAAGAATATAAAAGAAGATCAAAACCTCCGTGCATTGATTGCAGAAAGAACGGTAAAGGTTTGGAAAATTTTATGGGAAGAGACTTCAATGCTGAAAGATCTCCCGTTGAAATTCAGGACTTTTACATTCTGGTCGTTTACTTATTATTTGACATGGATCATCAGAGCAAAAGAGTATGAATATGATTTGAGGAAGATGCATAAAAAAAAATTTTCAAAAGAATTAAAAACATATTTCAAATCATTCTTAGTCAGTATTAAAATTATTTTCAAAGGATTTATTTTTACTTCATTGAATGATCCAGCGGGCGGTCCTTTTTTTTTGTTTCCTTCCGCAGTCAGAACTGCCGAAATTTATACACGCCGGCGTGCCCGAAGACTCTGGTTGCTCATCAAAGTGCTGATTCCCCCAAAGGCCGGGAAATTCGTATTCCTCAGCTACTCTTATTTAAAGTGGGCCGACGATTTTGCGGATAACCCTGAGATAAGCAAAGATGCGAAAAAAGAATTCATAGAATATCAATTAAATCTGCTGGAAGGGATAATTCATAACTCCTCAGTTCAATTAAAAAATAATGAAGAATTTTTTCTTTATCATTTCTGCAAATGCGCGGAAAAGGAAAATCCCAAAATAATTTTATATCTAAAGAATATCCTTAAATCTATAAAATTGGATATAGAGCGTCTCTGGGAAGGCGGAGTCTTTTATGCAGTTGATTTGAAAAGATATATTGAACTTCAGACGAAAGCTTCTTTTAATCTTGTTTACAATGTTCTTCTGCCGGATAGTAACCTGGAAGAAAATAATTATTTAGGAAGGTTTCTCTGGCAGGTAAGAATGATGAAAGATTTTCAGGAGGATCAGGATTCAGGATATTTAAATATTTCCTGGGAAGAGAGTGATTTTTACCGGCTTAATCCAAAAGAAATAATGAGCAGCCCGAACATGAAAGAATGGGTAATGCATAATTATGCCGAATGTATGGATATATTGAAGAATGAAATGCTGATTATTAAGTCATTATCATTTAAACCCAAAATTGTTTTTGCGTTTATTTATCAGGCATTATTTTTGGAATTAATTAGAGTGAAGGAATACAACTACGTATTAAATGATATTAATAAAAAAAAGGTAACTAAGGAAATAAAAACATATTTCTCATCATTGATTTTAACTCTGAAATTCTATTTGAATATCTTTATGGATAAAGAGACTAATTTATGACCTTTTAAAAAGTCATCTTCTGATAAAACAAATATTT
>CAYSGP010000397.1:0-7416 GCA_964430095.1 uncultured Ignavibacteriaceae bacterium | reverse complement strand
GTTTGTAAAAACTACATTGCCTACATCGCCGACCCGTTCATGAATGCTTTCGGGAGCAAGGATCGGCTCCCCGCATTTTGCTAAAACTATCCATGGTTTTTCTAGGTCTAAAAGCATTACACCTATCTTGTATATATTACTTATACCGAAGCCGCGGACTCCGTGATAAAGCATCAGCCATCCTTCATTTGTTTTTATGGGAGGAGTTGAACCCCCGATCTTATCACCTTCCCATGAACCCCAAACCGGCTGATTTAGAAGTTCATATCCGCCCCAGTGAATTAAATCATTGCTTCTGCTTATCCAAATATCTCTTCTTAATTCAGCTGACGGGCGGTCGACTTTCCAGTAATATCCGTTTATCTTTTCAGGAAATAAAGCGCAGTCTTTATTTGACGGTTCCGAAATCGGACCGAGTATTTTAAAATTATAAAAATCTTTTGTCTCGGCAAGAATAACCAGCGGCATATAACGGGAGTAACCGGTGTAAGTGAGGTAGTATTTATCTTCAATCTTTATAATACGCGTATCTTCAATCCCCCATTCAACATATTTTAAAAATTCCTTATGGTCTTCAGGCCTCAGGCAGAGATTCTTATCAACAGTAAAATGACATCCGTTTTCGCTCCAGGCATTTACAAAGGATGATCTGCCGTTAGGCATTTCTACCCTGCATACAAGCAGATATTTGTTTCCGAACTTTACCGCACCGGGGTTAAAAATGCTGTTAACTTTAAATGGCACATCTTTTTTAGTTAGGATCGGGTTTTTATCATAACGTGTTATTTCCATTTTTGTCTCCATATAATGATTTTCCTGCGGTAAAATAATTATTCTTTAAGTCCAGTAGATGCCATGCTTTGTATGAAATATTTTTGAAAAAATAAATATGCAATTACTATGGGCATCGCCAGCAAAGCTGCCGAAGCGAGCTTTACACCAAGCTGAGATTCGGCTCTCCCTCCGACCGCAAATAAAGTAATAAGCTGGGGCATTGTCATTAATTTCTCTTCCCTTATTACTATTAAAGGCCAAAGGACTTCATTCCAGGACGCCATAAATGTTATAATGCCGACAGTTATTAAGGCCGGAACTGAATTAGGCCAAAGGATTTTAAAGATGATTGTAAATTCTCCGCACCCGTCTATTCTTGCTGCGTCAATTAAATCCTGCGGAATACTTTTGAAATACTGCCTGAACATAATGATGCTCAATGAATTCATTAAGTAAGGTATAATCAATGCCCAATAGCTGTCAACCCAGTTGAACTGAACCATAATAATATATTGGGGGATTAAGGTTATCTGAAAGGGAAGAGTCATTGTAAAAATTATTAGAAAGAAAATAATATTTCTTCCTTTAAACTGAAGCCTGCTTAAAGCATATCCCACCATTGAGCCGAATACCAAAACACCGAAAGTAATTGCCGAAGCAACAAGCAGGCTGTTTAGAAAGGATCTGCCGATCGGAATTTTATTGAGAAGCTGCGAATAACTGTTAAATGAAATCGACGAAGGGAGCAAAGTTAAATCAGCTATTTCATTTTCGGGAGCCAGTGAAGCTGCGGTCATCCAGTAGAATGGGTAAAGAAAAATTATTCCGCCTGCGGTTAAAAACAAATACAGGAAAATTTTTCTGATAAATTTCATTTTTCTTTCTCAATAAATTTTCTTTGAATCGCAACTACCGATAAAATCAGAAGTGCAAAGAAGAATCCTAATGTAGCTGCATATCCCATATGATAATAAAAGAAACCCTGCTTATAGATATACAGAACTGCCGATAATGTGCTGTTTAAAGGACCTCCGCCGGTCATTATATAGGGTTCAATAAAAAGAGAGAATCCTCCGATGGTTGAAAGAACGACAACCATGAAGATCGTCGGATTAATTGAAGGAAGGGTAATTTTAAAGAATTTTTGAAAATAATTTGCCCCGTCGATTTCGGCTGCTTCATAATAGTGCGGCGGAACTGTCTGAAGTCCGACAAGAAAAAGAATAATATATAACCCCACATTTTTCCAGGTAGCCATAATTGCTATTGAAGGCATAGCAACATTAGGATCGACCAGCCAGCCGACTTTGCTGAAACCTAGATTAACCAGAAATCTGTTTATTAAACCGGAATCATATCCGTACAGCTGCTGCCATAACATTGTAACTACTACACCTGAAACAACCACCGGCAGAAAATATGCCGCTCTGAAAAATCCTTTGAATTTAATTTTTCTGTTCAATGCTTCGGCAATAGTCAGAGCAATTATTATCTGCAAAGGAATATGGATAAAAAGAAAAATCAGAGTATTCAAGACAGATTTAAAGAAGAACTCATCATTGAAAAGCCGAATAAAGTTTCCAAAGCCGATGTATTCCATCGGCGAAATTATATTCCATTTGTGGAAAATAAGTACCAGAGAAAAGGTAACAGGGAAGGCAACAAAAATTATAAAATGAATTATATAGGGAGAAACCATTATATATGGTATTAACTTTTTATTCTTCATTTTCAAATTCAGATTGGGATCTTTTTATTTAGAATTATAAGCTCACGTGAATTACTGCAGGTACAATAAATTTACTGCCTTCTCTGCGTCTGACAAGGCTTCTTCAGGAGACTTTTTCCCGTATATCACGCTTGCTTCATATTCCTGTGAAATCAGATCAAATACTTCTTTCAGATAAAGTGCCTGATCTGTGCCCTTAACATAATCGGACTGTTTGGCAAAAGGAATCATTTTCGGATTTTTTTTAAAATAATCGGAGAAGAAAGAATCGTCATCCAGATTTTTTCTCCTCGGCAGCTGATTTGTAATTCTTAAAAACTGCAGATCGTTTTCTTTGTTTATCATGAATTTCACAAACTGCCATGCTAGATCAGGATACGGGCATGTTTTAAATATTACTATATTTTTCGGATCGCAGTATGTGTAAACCGGACCTTCATGGTCATCCGGAACAGGCATATGCGTAAAGCTGTATTCCAATTCTTTCGGTTTAAATTTTTCTGCATGTGCAATTTCCCATGGTCCTGTAAACCTGGTAGCAATAACGCCGGAAAGAAAAACATCCTGCCTTTGAGATAATCTTTCCTTGGCAAAGTATCTTTTTTGATAAAGGTTATGTAAAAATTTAAAAACCTTCAGAGCATACTTATTATTAAATACTGCTTTATTTTTTTCAACCAGGGGTGCGCCGTCCGAAGCGGCAATGTACAGCGGATAAAAATCAAATAATCTCTGCCACCAGGTAACGATTACTTCCGAATATCCGAACCATTGATCAACATACCCGTCTCCGTCTTTATCTTTACTAAACCTGCTCCCTGCCTCAAAGATTTGATCATAGGTGGAAGGAGGATTATCAAAACCAATTGATTCAATCACTTTTTCATTATACAAGAGCATAATCGGATTAATCTTCCATGGTATCTGATATATGTGACCATCGCCTGATGTAACTTCTTTTATAACAGAAGTGTCGCACCGATCATTAATCAAGTCCCAAAATCCGTTTAAAGTATCCAAAGCAATTAATGCACCTGCATCGGCATAAGATTCGACATCTCCCTGCCACATGTTTGAATAAATATCCGGAGTAGTTTTTCCCACTACTGCCGCTAAAATTATTTCCTCGCTCGACTGCCCTTCAGGCACAGGCTGAAATGAAACCAGTTTTCCCGGATTTTTTTTGTTCCATAAATTAACTGCCACCCGGGCAAATTCAATTTCCTCAGTGTTGTTTGATGACCAGTAAATAACGGAATCTATATCCCTGCTGCTTTTCTCACTGCATGAAAGAGTGCAAAAGAGAACCGAACTAAATAGAATTACTTTCCTTAAATTTATCATATTCCTTATTTCGGATTGCGGATTTCGGATTGCGGATTGAATTTCACAAAATTCGAAATCCGAAATTCGAAACCTGCCTGCCGGCAAGGCAGGTCCGAAATTAATTTTTATTCCCACTTAGCCCAGTCCTTATCGATTGTCGGATATGGAGTTCTCGGAATTAATGTTCCTTGCTTGACAATATAAAATTCAACAGCTCTCGGATCATTTTCAACCGAAACATTAATTTGATTTAATAATTTCTTATTGATTACGGTTTTATGATTTTTCTTCAGACTTAAAATTTTTCTTAAAAGCTTTTCATTAAATTCTTCATCAATTTCGGCGGAAACTTTCATAGAATCATTCTTATTGCCGGTTTTAACTTCTTTATTTTCCAAAAGAACCGAATTGGTAATTTCATTTTTAACCATGCTTGATATTATTTTATCTCTCCACCAGTTTGTCTGTTTAATAACAGTTTCAGCATTATTAAATCCTCTTTCAAAAGCTTTTTGAGCCAAAAGTCTGTCGCGTACCATTCTCCAGATTAAATTTTCCAAAGAAACTGAAAAACTTTTCAGATCACTTTCATTAAGATTAATATAATGACTCCTGCTTCTGTACCAGGTTAGAAACTCGGCAATAGTAAATTTTCCATCATTTAACTCTACTAACAAAGCTTTGGTATAATTTTCCTCTCCCGAATTATTCAAATTATTAACTGCGGAAGTTAATTTCTCCGACAAATTCCAATCGGAATATTTTTCTTTTGAAAGAAGCAGATTCCCCAGGTATGACCTCAGAAAATTAAAGGCATCTCTTTTTATAACCGGATTATGCTGCTTCATAAGCTCATTTACATATACATCCGAGAGTTTATCCATCTTATATTTTTTTATAGAACTTACTGCTTCCTGTTCCGCTGTTTCATATTCCGATTCGGTAGTAATCAGATCCTCAGATGCGTTTTCCAATTTAATAATATACCAGCCATCGTTTGTATGAACCGGGAGCGAAATTTCCCCTGCTTTTAATGAATCGGCAATTGCGGCTAAGGCCGGGTTTTTTTTCCCAAGCAGATCCCTTTCGATCTTCATATACCTGTTATCAAAAAAAACAGTATCATTAAGTTGCTGATTGAATAGCGAGTCGAATGAAATTCCCGACTTAAGCTGGTTTAAATATGAAGTTAGCCTTTCATCATTCGCCGCAAACAGCCATTTGATCTCGAGAATTATATTCTTTTTACTGACAGCGGAATCTATTTCACGCTTTTCAATTTTTACTTTGCTTAAGATGTCCTGTTTAAATAACTCTTCGGCGGCAAGATCATTCCTCAATTCATTTAATGCTTCCACCGCCTGCCCCGTTGTATCGATTTTTCTGGAGTAGCCGTCAAGAGCCAGGAGCTTTTCATTGATCATATAATTTAAATAACGCTCTTTAGAATCATTTTTTCTTTTGGGGAATGCGGGGCCGTATTCATAACTTAAATAGAATTCCTCTGCAGTTATTTTCAAGGAATCAATTTCTGCAACCACCCCGCTTTGGTTTATTCCTTCGGGACTATTATTACTCTGAATATGAAAGCAGACTAAAAAAGAGAGAATATTTAAAATCATTATCCTATAATTTAGAATTGTACGGCGACAGAAAATACCTGGATATTATTTAATCTTCCAAAATCTCTATAGGCATAATCAAATTTAACTATTGCTTCGCTGAACAGCATCCTGGAATTTAAACCTAAACCGAGAGACATACCACCTTCGGCATCTTTTAAAAACAATGATTGCCATCCTCCTCTTAAAGAAATAAATCCCATGAAAGAAAATTCTCCTCCGAGATTTAAGCTTTCAAAATCATTATTGGGATGAATAGCATCGGCAGCCAGGGTAAGCCGGTAGTCTTCCGTATTGATTGCATTAGTTGAAACTCCGATTTGAAAAATTAAGGGAAGTTCCCACGAATCCATTTCGATATTAGTAGGTATTCTTTCATTTGAGCCTTGCTTAGTTTCATCAACACGTATGAAATACCTTGTATCCCTTCCTTCGAGTGTCATTGGTGTTCCAAAGTTTAATAATGATGCTCCAATGGTTAATCCTCCGATTAGATCGGTTTTAAAAAGAGTACCGATGTCGAGAGCAAAAGCAGAAGCGGTCATATGCCATATTTTCTGCCGGATATATTTTCCTGTAAAGCCGATTGAAAATCTGTCGGTTAAATTTCTTGCATAAGAGATTCCCAATGCAAGATCTCCAGCGCTGAAGAATTCGCCTGTTCCATCAGGCTGATCGACGGTAGTTACTTTCATATCACCCATATTCAATGAAGTGAAGCTCATGCCTAAAGTGCCGAAATCTCCCAGGGGAAGAACGAGTCCCGCGAAATCAAATTTCGTAGATGCAAGCCATTGGCTGTGAGAAAGTACTGCTTCATATTTTTGGGCGAGTGAAATTCCGCCCGGGTTCCAGTACAATGCAGTTGCATCATTTGCCAGGCTCACAAATGCGCCGCCCATTCCGATTGCACTAGCACCTGCGGGTATTTCCAAAAAAGCAGCAGCTGTAGTTCCCTTTTTCGAGACATTCTGCGGAATAACAGCGGAAATAAAAATTATTAAAGTAAGGATCAAACTTTGCGGTAAAAATTTTTTATTCATAATTCCCTCATTGATTAACTTACTTTATAACGGCAAATTTGTCGATCTTTTCACCTATCCCGGGAGCTTCAATATGATAAATATAAACTCCATAGGCGATATCCATTCCATCCTTGGAAACTAGATCCCAGGGCTCTTCTCCGTTATCAATGGTGCTTTCATGCACAATAGTATCGACAAGCTTCCCGCTGATTGTATAAATCCGGATTGTGCAGGAGTTCGGAAGATTTGTAAAAAATATTCTCCTTTCTCCGCGGCCCACATCAGTTGTTGCCGGTTCCCAGGATGCAGCTCCTGTATAAGGATTCGGTACAACTGAAACTTTATTCAGATCGCCCTGGGCTTTGCTTAAATCAAAAGCGGGTGCCTTTGTTGTAAACTCAAAATATTCTCCCGTTCTAAACGGTTTTTTGGTTGCAATTCTAAAAACATCGCCCGGCTGAGGGGGATCCTGTTCATCTTCGGCTAGGGTAGTATCTTTTACAATAGAAACTGACCAGCTGGCATGAACATTTCTGAAATTTGTTGCTCTTTTACCTGCAGAATCTCCGAATACAAGATAAATTACATCACCGTTCGTAAAGAGCCCATCATTATTGTTATCATAAAATCTGAATTGGAAATGCTCAATATTTTCAGTAACATTTTTGATTTGGATATTTGAAAGGATCGGCTTGTCAAATGAACCGGTAGGAAATGAGCTGTCTCCCTGCAGCGGATCTTTAAAATAAATCTCAAAATCCGCCGGGTAATCAACTCTGATACTTGCATTTGCCGGGTACCTGTCGCTGAATCCCACCTGCATTATATAATTACTGCTGCCGGTAATCCAGTTTGTGCTGCCGGGATCAACAGTTACCAATGTATCATTTGTTATATCTGCCGAAAAGCCGTCTAAAACCTGTGTAGATTCATTGCTCCC
>CAYSGP010000396.1:0-6449 GCA_964430095.1 uncultured Ignavibacteriaceae bacterium | reverse complement strand
ACCTCCAGGCATCTGTATTGTTCTTGGGAAAATAATAAAATGTTCAAAGCCTCCGACCGGGGATTATGTAAGAAAGTAAATAAGTGACTGTAGAGTTTTCAAGGAACCCGTTAGTACAAAATAATAATAATAAAAGGGTATTTAATAGCCCAAAATAAGGATAAATTCAAGTATGGATGATAGTCTAAAGAATAAGGAAGAACTGCTGAAAGAATTAGCTGAATTACTTCAACGGGTAAAGGATTTAGAAACATTAGAGGAAGCTCAGAGGAGAGCAGACCGGGAACGGAAGCAGATGGAAGAAAAGCTGCAGCGCGAACGTATTCTTCTAAAAACTCTTATAAATAATCTACCGGATGGTATTTATATAAAGGATTTAGAGTCCAGGAAAGTTATATCAAATCCGGCTGATATTAAAAATATCGGAAAGAAAACTGAAGAAGAGGTATTGGGGAAAACTGATTTTGATTTTTTCCCAAAAGAGCTTGCAGAAAAATTTTTTGAAGACGATCAATCTGTGCTGAAAACCGGACAGCCTATATTAAACAGGGAAGAATTTGTTTTACATGAAAATGGGGGAAAACGCTGGCTGCTTACTTCAAAGCTTCCGTTAAAAGATCAATCAGGAAATATTAATGGGCTTATAGGAATAGGCAGGGATATTACCGAACGCAAGCAAATTGAAGAAAAATTGCAGCAGGAGCGGATTCTCCTTAAGACTCTTATAAATAATCATCCGGATGGGATTTATGTAAAGGATCTGGAAACTAGGAAAGTCATATCAAATCCTGCTCATATTGAGCTTTCAGGTAAGAAAACTGAAGAAGAGGTGATTGGAACAAATGACTTTGAACTTTTTCCTAAAGAACTTGCACAAAAATTTTTTGAAGATGATCAATCTGTAATTAAAAACGGACAGCCGATATTAAACCGGGAGGAATATGTCCTTAATGCAAATGGGGAAAAACGCTGGCTGCTTACTTCAAAGCTGCCGTTGAAAGATCAATCCGGCAATATTATGGGGCTTGTAGGAATTAGTCGAGATGTTACCGGATATAAAAATGCTGAAGAAGCTCTAAAAGAAGCATACGATGAACTTGAACAAAAAAATACAGAGCTCATAAAAGCTAACCTGATAAAAAATCAATTTTTAGCAAACATGAGTCATGAAATTCGCACTCCGCTTAATGCAATAATTGGACTTACAAGTTTACTTTTTGATACTCCCCTTAATAGCGAACAGAAAGATTTTATCGAAACCATTAACAACAGCGGAGATATTCTTTTAATCCTTATTAATGATTTATTAGATTTTTCAAAGATTGAAGCACAAAAAATTGAACTGGAGAAACAGCCGTTCGATCTTCGGACATGCGTTGAAGAGGCGCTTGATATAGTGGCATCGAAAGCAGTAGACAAAAATATTGAACTTGCATACTCTATGGATGAGACGCTGCCCCCTAAAATAATTGGAGATGTTACCCGATTAAGACAAATACTGGTTAACCTTCTGAGTAATTCAATTAAATTTACCGATGAAGGAGAAGTTGTTGTTTCACTTACAGGACAGCTTCGCGATCATTATGGGTACCAGCTTCATTTTGCCATAAGGGATACAGGATTGGGGGTACCGCCGGAAAAACAGGTAAGGTTATTCCAATCATTCTCACAGGTAGATTCCTCAACAACCCGAAAGTATGGGGGGACAGGATTAGGTCTTGCAATAAGCAGGCAGCTTACCGAATTAATGGGCGGATCAATGTGGCTCGAAAGTACCGGCATACCGGGAGAAGGTTCTACTTTCCATTTCACTATCTTATGCGAGCTCTGTGTTGAAAAACAGGTTCCCCGGGATACTACAGCTCTTGCTAAGAAAAAAGTATTGATTGTTGATGATAATAAAACCAATAGAGAAATTCTTATTAAGCAAACACAATTGCTTGAAATGATTCCTGCCGGAGCTGAATCCGGAAGAGAAGCACTCGAATTATTAAAACAAAATAATGAATTTGATCTTGCAATATTAGATTTTAATATGCCGGAAATGAATGGATTGACGCTTTCAGGTGAAATACGCAAAATTGAAACTTGTAAAAAATTACCTCTTATTTTATTATCATCATACGGATACAGGGATAAAATGTCGGATTTCTCTGCCTTCGCAGCTACATTAACTAAGCCGATAAAATTATCCCAACTTCACAATGCATTGCTAACAGTAATGAAAAATAACGGCAGTACGGTAAAACAACATGAGCATACTGCAGTTATATTCGATTCCGAAATTGGCCGTAAGCATCCTCTTCGAATATTGATTGCCGAAGACAATATAATAAACCAAAAAGTAGCTTTACGTTTCTTAGAAAGAATTGGGTACCGCGCAGATGTAGCATTTAACGGAAATGAAGTAATGGATGCTTTAAATCGACAGTTATACGATGTAATTCTTATGGATATACAAATGCCTGAAAAGGATGGAGTTCAAACCACTTTGGAAGTCAGAAAGGAAATACCTGCGGAAAGACAGCCCAGGATTATTGCCATGACTGCAAATGCCATGAAAGATGATCATCTAAAATATCTCTCGATAGGTATCGATGACTATATTGTTAAACCCTTCAGATTGGAAGAACTGGTTAAGGTACTATTTGAAACTCATCAAATATCACATTGAAAAAAGAGATAATTTTCGATATAACTCCTGAACTCTTATCTGTCCAAAATAAAATGACCTCACTCTAATCCCTGCCTGCCGGCAAGGCAGGTCTCTCCTAAAAGGAGAGACTTATCCGCCTTGGCTCGCCAAGGCGAGACAGGCTAATAATAAAAAGATAAATGATCATATTCTGTCAGAAAATTATTATTAAGTCATTACCATTTATAAACCCTTCTCCTTTCAGGAGAAGGGTATGGGATGAGGTTGAAAGTGGTATAAAAACATTTAAAATATTCTAAATATTTAAAAGAAATTTCTTTTTATCAATTATTTTGGATAGTACTGATAAAAGCATAAGAGCTGAAGAAGCATTTATTTATATGAATGACTAAATAGCTGAATGGATAAAAAGAAGGATGGTTTAATAATATTAAATGATGAATGAACCGATTCTGTTTTTCCTTACTGGGTACTTTCTGCACCTGCAGCATTTTCCCCTCCTGCCGGCCTGTCTGCAGGCAAGGCAGATCCGCTCAACATTTGCCATTTTCCATTTACCATTTTCCACTTCTTCCTTTCTCCCTACTCCATACTCCCTTCTAATTTTTCCGTTCTTTTCTTTATTAATCCCTCAATCATTTTTATCGTACAATTTGTCTTTTTAAAATTTAAGTTCTTATCGGCAGTAACAAATAAACTTTTCAACTTATAAAGGAGGCGTGAGATGAAAACGTTATTTATAGTTTTGGCTGCATTTTTTATAATGCAGACAGTATCGGCACAGTCAGCGGTTTTCTCGGCTGAAAAAAAATCAGCTATAGTAGATAACCTTGTTAAAGCTATCAGCTCAGAGAATACCGGGCTGCGCACCAGCGGGGCTAAGATTTTATCGGACCTGATAAGTGAATCCTACCTGGAGCCTGATGATGCATCAAAAGCGATGATCCCTCTTCTAAAACTTTTAAGAAACGGAAAAACTGAGGAAGAAAGATTAGCAGCCGCAGTAGCATTATATCAGATTGGGAGTCCCATTGCAATATACCAGCTTAGAGGCGTAGGGCTTTTCGATGAGAATAAAAAGGTTGCTTTAGTATGCAAGAATTTATACTACACTTACCATACGCTCCACAGCACAGAATATTTAGTAAGCTTCTGATATATGAAAACAATCCGCAGCAATTAGCAGGAACTTTATTCACGAAGTTCCTGCTAATACCTACTAAAATCCTCCGTAATTGTACAATTATCTAAAAATTTTTTTACTATACCGGAAACATTTCACCAGTTTTTTACATCTCTATATCGAAGCGGTAAAAAATTTTGAAAAGTGAAAATAATCAAATAATAGAGTTCACAATTCTCTTCAATAAATATAAGAAGAGACTTTATAACTATGTTCTGAAAATGTCTTCAGACCGGATGCTTTCCGATGATATTGTACAGATTGTTTTTATAAAACTTTTTGAAAATCTTAATTCAATAGTCAGCAGGGAAAGCATCCTCTTTTGGCTTTTCAAGTCCGCAAGAAATGAGCTTTACGGACTGCACCGGAATACAAAGCTGAAAAAGCTGTATACGGAAGCTGAAGATTTTAACGAGCGGGAAAGAGAAGACAGTTTCTCTCTCCCCGATGAAATAGAACTTAAGGATTTAAAGGAATTGTTAATGAAGGAGCTTGAGGAAATAAATCCGGAACAGAAGGAAGCTTTTATACTTAAAGAATATTCCGGATTCAGCTATAAGGAAATCGCATCCTTAACTGATTCGGATGAAGAGCTTGTGAAAAGCAGGCTATACAAAGTCCGGCAGAAATTAATTAAACGTATTTCAAGGCATGTTTAGCAAAAAACCGGTGGTTTAAAATGAATGAGAATAAAATAATTGAATTGATCAACATGTATTTTGACGGCGAGCTGAAAAAAGGAGAAGAGGCTTTGCTTTTTTCAGAGCTTGCCGGAAGCAGTGAAGGCAGAGGATATTTTAAAACACTCGGCAGGATCAGATCTGCAGCTGATGAATCCGCTGAAGAATTTCCCGAAGAGCTCGATGAAAGGATTATAAAATCAATAGGCAGGCTGCAGCCGGAAAAAACACACTTCTTTATAGGGCACAATATTCCTATGGTTATATCTTATGCCGCTATTCTGGTAATGCTCCTGATAAGCGGATATATTTTAATGCAGGTAAGTTATTACAGGGATAAGGTTAATGATATTTCCGGACGGTTGGAACAGCAGACGAAAACAATTCAAATGCTTTATAACAGCTTGCCCGGCATTGAAGTGAGAGCTGCCGCCGAAAATGAAATTATTATCAAACCAAGCTTGTGAGGAAAAAAATGAAAATCTTTTCAATGCTGGTCTTAGCAGCAGTATTCATGTCCTGCAATGAATCCAAAGAACCGGAAATTATCGATACAACGGAGAAAGATTCGTACATGTCCTCGCAGGATCAGGCGCTTGTGCTAAAAGGAGGATTTAAGTACAACAGTCCGGAGTGGATGGAAGTAAAAAAACTCCTTGAACAGCAGAGCGGCAGAGAACCGGAAAGGTTCAATGCACAGGGATATACCTTCAGGTCTGTAATTTACTTTTCGGAAACAGGAAATGTTAATAAAATTGTGCTTCTTGAAAGCATAAACAAGGATATCGATAATGCAGTTTTAAAATTCATCCGGAAAACATTTCAAGCAGTTCCGCCTGAAATAAATCATAAGCAGGTAAAATCACACGCCGGTTTTGTTTTTAATTACAGTTCGAGCGGTCTGAGCTTCTTCCCTAGGATTGACAATTTTCTTATACCGGGAGAAGAGCCTGAAAATCAGTACCTGACTTCTGTTGATGAGATGCCTTCACCGGTGGGAGGGATTGAAGATATTGCCAAAAGGATGAAATATCCTGAGGAAGCTAAAAAACAGGCAATCGAGGGAAAAGTCCTGGTAAAATTACTTGTTGATGAATTTGGAAATCCGCAAAAAAGCAGCATTGTCAAGAGTGTACATCCGTTACTGGATGCTGAAGCAAGGGATGTTCTAATGAAAACTAAATTTACACCCGGGAAGAAAGAAGGAAAAGCAACAAAGGTTCAGATTATTGTCCCGATAAGTTTCCGGCTGAAATAAAAAATAAAACAGGAGGTTCAAAATGAAATCTATTTCAATTTATATTTTCTTAATACTTTTAACTTATTGTTCCGGCATATCTGCACAGGAGAAGGAATTGGACAAAATTCCCTTTCCTGTCGGCGGAATTGAACAGATTGCCACGAATATTATTTATCCTCCGAATGCAAAAGAGAATAAACTTGAGGGAGATGTTTTTATTAAAGCTGTAATAAGTGAAGAAGGAAATGTCTTATCAACCGAAATTATAAAAAGCCTGGAGACAGAATGCGACAATGCTGCTGCAGATGCAATAAAGAAAACAAAATTTACACCCGGAATTAAAAATGGAAAAGCAGTTGAAAGTCAAATAACCATACCGGTTAGGTTTAAGCTGGGGTAAGGATTGGAAAAAGTAAAATATCAATTTTGTAAAACTGATTGAACAATAGTGTAGGAACTTTATTAATGAAGTTCCTACATTATCTAATTCCACATATTTTATTCAAAATATCTATTCAATCGGAATAATGAACAATCCCATTAAATCTTCACTGGAAGAAAGCAACCTTTGAATACCTCCTGAATCATCATAAGCATAAATTTTCCATTGATATACATTTCCGGGTTGGAGCTCCGATCTAGCGAGCCCGTCGAAATTAAACATGACCTCATTCCAATCCTTTGGAATTG
>CAYSGP010000395.1:0-5057 GCA_964430095.1 uncultured Ignavibacteriaceae bacterium | reverse complement strand
TGCATAAAGTGAATTTGTAATTCTGCTTTTAGAAACAGAAGCACTTATAGCAAAAGTTTTTTTTATGGAACAAAAATCTTCCCAATGGATTTTCTTCGCTTTTTGTTTAAGAATATTAGTGGTATGACACGGAAAAGTAATTAATGGTGCGAGAACCCGTGAAAGCAGCCGTGAAGTGTAAATAATTTTGTAAAGAGTGCGGGTATCGGCTTTAAAAAAAATTCCCTTGTATGTTGTTTTAGTCTCTGCAGCGCCAAGTTCAATCAGCTCTTCTTCGCATAAACTTTCCATATTCCCGGTTGCCTGTGCAAAGAATCCATTCTTTTGGTATTCGTACATAGAAATTAATTAAATAATGAAATGTCAACCAAATCTTTCTTCACCGACCTAAAAGGATCGGTTGCATAATTAATATTTGTCACTCTGAACTTGCCGCCTTTGGCGAACCTCGCCTCAGCGGGTTTCAGAGTCAAAATATGAAATGCTTCAGCAACCCAGATTCTGAAATAAATTCAGAATGACACTTACGCAACAGACCCTTAGGGCCGGAGTTACTAAGATCTGAAGAACTGAACAATGTATTAAAATAGTATTATTTTCTATATTCACTTATCAGCAGGGAATAGATTGCACTGTCTAAAAATTTTCCGTTATAAAAATAGTTCTCCCTAAAGTAAGCTTCCCTGGCAAAATTATTTCTTTCCAGCAGCTTTATTGAAGCTTTGTTATCCGGGTTTACATTTGCCTCAATGGAGTGAAGGTCCATCACTTTAAACCCGTAATTAAGAACTTTTGTAAAAGCTTCCTGCATTATTCCTTTTCCCCAATAATCGGGATGAAGCACGTAACCTACTTCAGCCCTGTAATGTTCCTTCTGAATATTCCAGTAGCAGATTGTCCCTATTAGTTCCGGATTCTCCTTAATTGTTATTGCCCATGTCACAGCTTCATTATTTTCTTCAAGTTCCGTAATTTTTTTAATAAACTCACCGGCTTCCTCCAATGATTTTGCCGGAGATCTATCAATGTATCTCATAACTCTCTCATCGGAACGCAGAAAGAAAATTTCATTAACATCGTTCAATTCAACTTTTCTTAAGAGAAGTTTTTCTGTGGCAATTAAAGGGAAGGGATTGAAATTTATATTCAGCATTTTATTCAGAAAATTATTTTTTATTCCTCACATAAATCAATTTAAATTTTCCTTTTTGATTTTCTGCAATTTCAAATTTGTTAATAGATTTAATAAGCGGAGTCAGCTTCTGGAATCCGTAATTTCTCGGATCAAAATTCGGCTGCTTCTTTTGAAGAAGGTTCCCGACATCCCCTAAAAACGCCCACCCGTCTTCATCCGCAAGATCGGATACGGTTGATGAAATTAATTTAATTACAGCCGGAGTTATTTTTTCAATTTCATTTTTCTTATCAATTTTTTCAGGGGAGACTCCGGTTTCACTCTCTTCAGAATTATTTTTTAGAATTTCTAAGTAGATAAATTTATCGCATGCAACGATGAACGGTTCGGGGGTTTTCTTTTCACCAATGCCGAAAACTTTCATCCCTGCTTCCCTAAGCCTGGTTGCCAGCCTTGTAAAATCGCTGTCGCTGGAAACGAGACAAAATCCATTAACCTTTTCGGAATATAAGATATCCATTGCATCAATAATCATAGCCGAATCGGTTGCATTTTTCCCGACGGTATATCCGTATTGCTGAACCGGGACTATGGCATTCTCGAGGAGAATATTCTTCCACCTGGATACAATCGGCTTTGTCCAATCTGCATAAATTCTTTTGATGGTCGGATTACCATACTTTGCAATTTCCTCCATCATCCCTTTAACATTTGCAGAGGGAATATTATCCCCGTCAATTAAAACCGCAAGCTTTAAATCTGATTCCATTTTATCCGTGAGTTTTTATTAGAATTATATAAAGTATCTTATGTTTTGAATAGTATATGTTTAAAATATAAGATATTTATTTAATTATCTTGCCGGGATCCCATACAGATGAACTGACTCTAATTATTTATATTTGCCAAAATCTTTTTTGAATATGCTTTCACGATATTTCCAGCTTAAAAAATTTCCTGAATTTGATTCAATTATTCTGCGGCATAACCTGATGAATCATTTTTATGAAGGGACTATTTTTTTATTTGCTATAAGTTTTATTTCCGTAAATACTGTCCTGCCGGTTTTTATAGAAAGTATCGGAGGCAATGCAATTGCAGTCGGTTCGGTAAGTGTCCTTTGGACTTTAGGATTAAACCTTCCCCAATTGCTTTTCATCAGGTTTTTCAAGCACAGGGAGAGAGTTAAACCGGATGTAATGAAATACGGATTACTTTACAGGTTGAATTTTATTTTAATAAGCCTTGTCTGCTCTGTATTTTTAGGCGGCCTGGACAGCAGCATTTCAATCCCTTTAATGCTCACCCTCATTTTTATTGCTGCAATCACGGGAAGCAGCTCAGGCCTTTTCTGGTATGATTTTTTCTCCAAAACAACACCTATAAAACTCCGCGGCAGACTGCTTGCAATCAGGCTGTTCTTAGGTTCAGGGTTAGGTATACTGGGGGGTGCGGCAGTGTCTGTAATATTATCCTCAATTATATATCCGCATAATTTTGCACTATTATTTCTTATTTGCTTTTTCTTTACCATGGTTTCTTTTTATTTTATTACGCGCTTAAAAGAACCTTTACCGGAAGATGCTGGCATTAAGGATAAACCGGTCCATGCCGAACCTCTGTCATTAAATGAAATATTATCTCATTCCAAAAAAATCCTTAAAGGGAATCTCAACTTTAAATATTTTCTAATTGCCGATGCATTAATTCTAATGTCTCTTACTGCATCAGCTTTTTATCCGGTTTACGGAATAAAAAAATTTGATCTGCCGGCATACTATGCGGGCACTTTTACGATAATTTTAATGGCCAGCCAGGTACTGGGAAATTTTTTCTTCGGTTATTTAGCAGATTTTTTCGGGCATAAAATTAATGTGCTGATCCTTGCCGCATGTTCCGCGGCAGCCAGTTTAACTGCAGTCGTTGCCGATAATGTCCTTTTATACGGTATTGTATTTTTCTTTACCGGCTGCACCCTAACGCTGCAGGGGATCTCGAGGCTGGCAATCGTTGTTGAGATGTGCACAGAGTCCGAAAGACCTTTTTATATCGGTCTGTTTAATTCATTAACAGCACCTACAATTTTATTCGGCATTATCGGCGGGATTTTAGTTACTATAATTGGCTATATCCCGGTTTTTTTAATTTATACTTTAATTTCATTGATCGCTTTTTACTGGCTTTATAAAAGAGTTAAGGAACCGCGTCATTAAAAAAATGCTGATCTCCGGCGTAAAATGAAAGCTTATTTCACAAGTGCTTTCTTTAACTCCTGTATCCCTTTTCTGATTTGATTTTTTTCAAAAGCTGTATAGCCTAATAAAAGGCCGGGATTTTGTAAATATTTTATTGAATATTCCGACAGCGGTCTTACAATAATGCCTCTTTTAAATGCTTCCTCCGCAATTTTTTTATCGTTTGATTTTTTCGGAAGCCGCAGAATAATATGCATCCCTGCCGGAGAGGATTCGGCTTTTACCAACCCCTTTAATTCTTTATCTATTTCGGAAATTAAAAATTCCTGACGGGTTTTGTAAAGCATACGCATTTTTCTTAGGTGTCTTGTGAAGTATCCTTCTTCAATAAATTTAGTCAGGATTATTTGTTCAAATATCGGATTCTGTCTGTCTGTTAAAGACTTTGCCGTAGCAAAAAGATCGCTCATTTCCTTGTCGGGAAGAACAAGATAACCTATCCGTAAACCGGGAAACAAGACCTTGCTGAAAGTTCCCAGGTACAGTACTCTTTTAAATTGATCAAGACCCTGCAAAGAGGGGAGCGGAGAACCCGAATACCTGAATTCACTGTCGTAATCATCCTCAATAACCCAGCATTCATTTCTGCCTGCATATTGAAGAAGTTTTAATCTTTTCGAAATGCTCATGACATATCCGAGAGGAAACTGATGCGATGGGGTTGTAAAAATCAAATCAGGTTTCGGATTATTTTTTATAGAATATTCCAGGTCTATTCCTTCTTTATCAATGGGGCATGGTGAAATTTCAGCATCGGCAAAAATCATTGATCCCCGCGCTCCGAAGTATCCCGGGTCTTCAAGCCACACAACGCTTCCCGGTTTCAGCAGCACCCGGCTTATTAAATCCAGGCCTTGCTGTGTTCCGTTGATTATAATAATCTGTTCCGCCGTACAGTTTACTGCCCTGAATTTTCTCAGGTAATTAGCGATCGCTTCTCTTAAATGTTTATAACCGGCTGCCTCGCCATATCCTAAATGAAGGGAATTGAAACGCTGTGCGGTCTGGTTAATTAATCTTTGCCATGTTTTAAATGGAAATTCATTAAATGAAGGTATGCCGTTTTGAAATGGTATTGTTTCATCAAGATTTCTGTAGCGGGAAATCAATTCTGACGGATTAGCGGACCTTTTTAATTTTTCAGCAAACGGCGGATCTGTTTTATTTATCGATTCAGGAACAATTGATTTTAATTCCGATTCGGCAGCAGGATTTTTTCTTTCAGGATTTAAGGAATACGGCTTCCTTAAAACTTTATCTTTACCGGTTCTGATTGTAATTGGTCTCCGGGCCGGATCGAAAAAATTATCGGGTATATCGCCGACATAAGTGCCCGAGCCGATTTGCCCTGTTATATATCCTTCAATTAATAGCTGGGCAAAGGCAAGTGCAGCGGTATTTCTTGAAATTTTTAATTCCGATGCAAGGGATCTTGTACCCGGCAGACGCTGCCCTTTTGTAAATTTTCCCTCCAGGATCGCATTCCTTATTGTTTCATAAAGCTGTTTATATAGCGGTATATCGGAGGAGAAATCCAGATTAAATGTAATTAAAGGTATTTCTTCGATCTGTCTGGACATATCTGAACTTTCCAAAGTGGCTCTATAAAAATATCCAATATCGGATCTTTTGTAAAGACCGATGATTCTTTATGTTGCTCCCCGCTA
>CAYSGP010000394.1:0-2670 GCA_964430095.1 uncultured Ignavibacteriaceae bacterium | reverse complement strand
AGGGGCTTTCCGTACAATTCATCTTCAACTAACTCACAGATGATATGAGCAACAGTAATGTGTCCTTCCTGGATTCTCTGAACATTTGAAGTAGGTATGATAATAGAAAGATCCACCAAAGGTTTTAATTTTCCCCCGGTTCCTCCTAGAAATCCGATAGTCTTCATTTTTTTTGATTTTGCAGTTTCAGTTGCTTTAACAATATTTTGAGAATTTCCGCTGGTGGAAATTGCCAGGAGAACATCCCCCTCATTTCCCAATCCCTCTACGCTCCTCTTAAATACATTTTCATATCCGATATCATTTGCACCGGCGGTTAAATTGGAAGAATCGGTAGTTAAAGAAATTGCAGGCAATGCCGGGCGATCAATATTGTGGCTCAATCTGATCACCAATTCCGTTGCAATATGCTGGCAGTCGGCGGCGCTCCCGCCGTTCCCGCAGAGCAGCAGTTTTTTCCCGTCCCTAAAAGCATTTGATAAAAGATCAACAGCTTTTAGAATATCATCCATGCAATTATTAAGAATATTAATTTTTGTGCGGGAACTTTCGTTTAAGGAATCAATAACAAACTTTTTTTTATCCAAAGCTCATTCTCCCTTTTTATTTAATTGAAGCTGCACTTCAATTCTTTTTGTATTATGCACTGCATCGGCAAAATCTTTAATAAGCTCCCAATTGTTTTCATTCTCAAAGAAATTTCCTGTTACAATAATTTTTGCGCCGTTTTCTACTTTATCCGATGCCTCTTTAGGAGTTTTTATCCCGCCGCCTACAATTACTGGAACAGAGCAGTATGATGACACCGCTTTTATCATTTCATTCGGAACCGTCTGCTGCGCTCCCGATCCGGCTTCGAGATAAATAAATTTCATTCCCATATATTCTGCAGCCAGTGCAGTAGCAGCGGCAATTTCGGGTTTATTGCGGGGAACAGGGAAGCTGCCGCTCATATATTGTGCTGTTGTAGATGTCCCCGATTCCACCAAAATATAGCCTGTAGAAATCGGTTCTATTCCCGTTCTTTTAATTAAAGGAGCGGAAAGAACATGTTTGCCGATCAAATGATCTGCGTTTCTACCGCTTATTACGGAAATGTAAAGAAGCGCATCTGCCTTCGGAGTAATCTGATCAATTGCTCCCGGAAAAATAATAGCAGGAAGCTTAGTAATGCTTTTTACCAGGCAGACAAATTCTTCAAAATCATTATTCAGCATTAAACTGGAGCCGATTAAAAATCCGTCCGCACCTGATTTTTCGGAGCATGCAATAAAATCTTTAACCCTGCCGTTATGAACTTTATCGGGATCCAGCAGAATAAGATAGGCTGCACCCTTGGTTCTTATGATGTTAAGCAAATAATTGTATATTTTCATCTCAAAGCGGTTAAAATGGATTTGAATATATATATTTTAAAAAAGATAAAAAAGAAGGATTCCGAAATATTTTTCTTAAACGGCAATGTCTGCTATATAAAGGAAAATCATGGAAAAAATAACTATATACGAAAAACCGACATGTACTACATGTAAAAAGGCTGCTAAGCTGCTTGCGGAGAACGGAATCGATTTTGAAAAAGTTAATTACTACATAGAGCCTTTTTCCAAATCGAAATTAAAGTCGCTGCTGAAAAAAATGGGAATGAAGCCTGAAGAGCTCCTTAGAAAAAATGAAGCAGCTTACAGGCAACTTAACCTGCAGAATACACCTTTGTCCGAAGAAGAATTGATTGAGATGATGATTGCTGATCCCGATCTGGTTCAAAGGCCTATAATTGAAAAAGGAGATAAAGCAATACTAGCGCGTCCACCTGAAAGAATAAACGAGCTGTTCAAATTAAAATAAAATCTTGAGCCTGCTTAAGAATGAAATTCCGCCACGAAGCTCTTCACCTAATCTATCTATTTCATAACCCAGTTTCAGTCAGCTGAAAAATCTTTCCTTTTTAGTAAAGATTTATAAAACCTTCTGAATCTTTTGCTTTTATTCAACATCATACATAAGTACATAATAATGGAGAATTAATGGGCGTTAAAAAAGCTTTTGTCAAGCAATTAAGAGGAGTTACTTTAGCCGGAAAATCCGATACTAATCATTGGGTAATGATGGACGGTTCGGAGCAATTCGAAGGATGCAGGGCTGCATCCAGTCCGAAAGAATTATTGCTTATCGCCTTAGGCGGATGCACCGCTAATGATGTTTTACCCATTTTGAAGAAGAAACGAGTTAAGCTGGACGGATTCGAAATCAATTTAACAGGTGAAGAAGCGGACGAACACCCCAGAGTATTTAACAAAATTCATATCGAATATATTTTTTACGGAAATGATATTCAGCCCAAAGATGTTGAAAGGGCGATAGAATTATCAACAACAAAATACTGCTCAGTTTCCGCCATGCTGAAAAATTCCGTAGAGCTGACTCACACTTATAAGATCATCAGCAACGAAGAAAGTTTAAAATTAGTTACTGCTGAAATTTAATTGTTCCTGAAGATTCAGATAAAAAAAGCAGAGCTTCCACACTTTTTGCAGGATTGCTCTGCTTTAATTTTATTATTTAAATAAACAGATTATTAATCTGTTTTACACACTTTATCAATTAAACAGATTAATACTGTTCTGTATAATTTATCTTACATCTGAAAATTCATTCTTTGCGGGAGTATAT
>CAYSGP010000393.1:0-5351 GCA_964430095.1 uncultured Ignavibacteriaceae bacterium | reverse complement strand
GAGCTTCTTCAGGTGATTTCCATCCGAGATTTCTAACCATTGCCTCATTTAGGATTACGCTCAAAGAATCATCCCGCGGATACTCTTTAGAGAAATTTCTCCCGGCAACAATTTTAAGATCAAAGGTTTCAACAAAATCTTCATCTACAATTAATCCGGGAAAGAATACATTTTTATCCTGCTCTAAACCTTCGTATTGAAATGAGTGCGTATTATGGTGCTGGCCGATAATTTCATCCATTACAGTTACTTTCTTGACATTCCGATCTCTTAAGAATTCATTTTTAAGCACTTCTATCTGCTGGAGCACCGCCGGACGCGTAGGGATAATAACAATTTGGCTTTTGTCAAAACCCAGATTAGCATTCTGCATGTATGTTAGCTGTTCATAAATAATTATTGTTCCTATTATAAGTATAGATGAGATTGCAAACTGGGCCACAACAAGGGCCCTGCGCAAAAAAGTGCTTCTGGAACCCGGTTCATATTTTCCTTTCAGTGTTTTTATCGGTGCAGCCGATGAAAGGAAGAATGCGGGATAGGTTCCCGCAAAAACTCCCACAATTAATCCGACTGCAAAAAGAACCAGGAGCAGGAAAGGATTTGCAATGAAGCCGAATGTCAGGTTTTTTTCAGAAAAACTGTTAAAAAGAGGAAGAAGCAGTTCAACTAAAAAAATGGAAATTAATACGGCAAGTAAGCTTATTAAAATTGATTCGCCTATAAATTGTTTTATCAGCTGCTTTCTCTCTGCCCCTAAAACTTTTCTCATGCCTACTTCTCTCGCTCTCTTTGCGGAACGGGCAGTTGCCAGGTTCATGAAATTGATGCAGGCAATAAATAAAATAAGTATACCGACCACACCAAAAATGTAAACTGTGGCAATCTTATTATTCTTTTCTATTTCATAATCGAGATCGGAGTACAGATGTATTGAAGTAAGGGGCTGAAGGTAATGAGTTACCTGATCTTTTACAATCGGAGGATAATTTTTTTGAATAAAACCTGGAAATTCTTTTTCTAGATCTTCCGGTTCTACCCCTTCTTTTAGAAGAACATAAGTCCATGCAGGATTCCAGATCCAATTTGTACCGAATCCCGGACCAGCAAACGTATTGATTGTAGAATACGAGATTAGGCCGTTAAAGGAAAAATGAGATTGAGAAGGAAGCTCCTCAAAAACGCCTTTTACTATCAAATTAAAATTACCTTCGTATAAAAGTGTCTTCCCCATGGGATCTTCATTACCAAAAAGCTTTTCCGCGGTTAGTTGAGTTAAAAGAATTGAATTAGGCTCATTTAAAGCAGTTTTAGGATCTCCTTTAGCCAATTTATAGTTAAAAATTTCGAAGAAAGTTGAATCGGTAAAAAATAATTTCTTTTCATTGAATTTTTTATCGCCAATCTGCAGGCTTCGCATGGGCTGTTGGAAATCGAAGAGTCTGACAATAGATTCGATATAATGAGGGTAGGCTGTATAAAGCGCCTTAGCAACCGGCAGCGGTGCACTCGATGATTCTTCTCCTTGTCCTTCATTATCGATTATTTCTATCAGGCGGTAAATTCTGTCAGTCTTGGAATGAAATTTATCATAGCTGAATTCATCTTTGATAAAGAGAAATATCAGCATAAAGCAGGAAATGCCGATTGCCAGTCCAAGGATATTTATTGCAGAATATGCTTTATGCCTTAAAAGATTTCTCAGAGCGATCTTAAGATAATTTATAAGCATGGCGGTACCTTTTTATTATTTCTTACTCTTTCTCTTACCTTTTCTCTTACTCTGTTTAATGAGAAAGAATTGTACATTTCAAAGAATTTAATTCATAGAATTTATTTTGGCGGCGGAGTAGTATTCCCTCCGTCCAATGCTACTTTCCATTTACCCTCTTGTTTTTTCCATAGTGTAAAATAATTTCCGTAAACCGTGGTATCTTTTAAAACAAATTTCCAGTTCCCCCAGGAATATCCTAAGTCTCCGGATTCAGCCGCTTCGGCATTTACCGGTTCCCATGTTAATGTTTTTGATCCGGGTTTATTCGCAAAAGTTTCCTGAAATGTTTTTTTCCCAATCACCGGGTAAGCTCCCTCATTTAGTTTTACAATATTTTCATCGGCATAGAATAAAATAGAATTAAGGAAACCTTCCTTCACAGCTAAATCAGACATAGCTCTATCCGTTTTTATTATTTCATTCTTCAGCTGTTCAGTATCGGGATGCCGGCTGCATGAGAAAGCAACCATTAGAAATAACGAAGTTACCAGAATTTTCATAACGAGCCTAGATGTTTTATGATACTAATATTTTTTGATGCCTAGTTAGAACCTTCGAGGGTTAAGCTGTTTTATACGGAACTTTAACCTCGAAGGTTTTCCTTCTTCCTGAAAAGAATATGAATTGATTTGTCCTTGTCTCCCGGATTATATATTTGTACTAATTGCCATTCATTATCATAATTCTCAATCATTCTTTTCAGGAGATTAATTCTATCTTCAACCGGCGCTGCTGTATTCCATGGAAAAGCTTCTACTTTAAAATTATGACTCTTTTGTATTCCTCCGATTGAAACAAGCACTTCGGCAATCTGGTTGTCTCCTAGATGAGAAATCGGTATGCAGATGTCTGTCATATTTCTACCTCTAATCTTATATTGAACGAAAACTATATTATTTTTTACTTGAACCGGAAAGTGCTGCGGCTATTCCCAGTGCAAAATAAATCGAACCCGATACAAATTTCTGAGCTTTTATTAATCGGATCCTTTTCTTAATCCATGTACTGAGATATCCTGCCAGCAATGCATAAATTCCGTCGCTTATTAAGCCCATTATCACAAACAAAAATCCCAGGAATAAAATTTGCGATGTTATACTGCCTTTATTATGATTAATAAACTGTGGTAAGAAAGCAAAGAAAAAAAGGGCTGTTTTGGGATTTAAGAGATTAACAATAATTCCCTGATAAAATATCTTTGAGAGTTTTATTTTTTTATAACTGCCGTCAAAAACCGGTTCTTCTTTTGAAATAAATTTTTGAATGCCTAAATAAATTAAATATAGGGCACCTGCATATTTTAAAATGTTAAAAGCAAGCAGAGAAGAAGCCAGTATGGCAGAAATGCCTGCAGCTGCTGCAATGATATGGGCTATTGTACCTGTTCCGATTCCTAGTACTGAAATAATCCCAGCCAGCCTTCCTTGATCCAAACTTCTGTTTATTATGTAAATAACCGCCGGTCCCGGTACGATTAATAAGACTGCCGCCGCTGCTATGAATAAAGTTATTGATGATAAATCAGGCATATAACTAGTTTTAAGTTTTATTGTGCTAATTTTTTATTAATATTTTCAATATGCTGCAGGTAAAAAGGGAGATTAGGATCGTTAACTGCCTCCCCTTTCTCGTAAGCTGTTTCATAATATTTTTTTGCTTCTTGAAGCTGATTATCCGCTTCAAGCCCTTCACCATAGCTGTCATATACATTTGCTGAATTCGGGTATAAAAGAATATTATATTCAAATATTTCAAGAGCTTCTTTAACCCGTTTTTCAAACATCACCTGGTATGCAAATAAATTCAGGGTTCCCTCGGGGATTGCAACTTGGTAACCGTACTTTTCACTAAGATTTTTATAATGATCTTTTACGGACTGCAGATTTCCGGTTCTTGCCAAATCCTGCGGAAGTTTCCATCCGTTATAGAACAATTCAAGAGCATTATAAATTGTTTTCAGCGGCACTGTTCCATGGTCATCGTGCTCCATGTAAGTGTATTCCCATATTAACCCTTTTGGTGATTTCCCTTTCAGTAAACCAGTAAGTTCATTAATTGAATTAAAGTAATTCGGTTCATTCCCTAACGCGATATATAGAAATTTATTTTGATTAAAGGATTCCGGAAGATTCTCCTTTGCAAGCTCTAAAGTATAATTGTTATCATACATTAAATAAGGACTTGCGGAAATATACCCGCTGAAAAGATCAGGACTGCTCAGCATAGTGTAAATAGAGAACATGGCAGTTAAAGAGTGGCCGAAAAGGATTCTAAAATTTTCAGTCCTATAGTTTTGATCGATATACGGAAATAGTTCTTCCTTCAGAAATCTGATAAAATTATCCGCACCTCCGCTGTTTGGCGTATCTTCTGTTTTGGTCGGCGTAAAATCCCTGTTGCGGTCGGTATTAGGAATTCCGACAATAATAGTCTGAGGAATTACTCCGTTGCCGGAAAGGAAAGAAACTGTACCGGATGCATGTATTGAATGAGTATTTTCATCAAGCAGATAAAGAACGGGACAGCTTGCAGTTGTTTGCTCATAACCGAAAGGAACCCTGATAAATATTCTTCTCTCTTCATTCAGAATTTTCGACTGCAGAGTAATATATTTACCAAGAACCAGCCGATCATTATCTGCCTGAGGAAAAATTTGTACTGCGATCATAAGAGCTGCGATGAATAAAATTTTTGACTTCATATAAGAATCCTTCCTTGTTTCGTTAGATTTTTCTATTCATATTTTATTGATTTAATGGGATTGGCAGAAGCAGCTTAAAAGAATAGACTTTTGATCTAATAAGACTGCGGAGAACAACTTTAAAATAATTTTTTAACATATTTTCCCGGACTTCACTTCTTTACATTTATCTTTTTTATTTTGCGATTCTGCATAACTCCGAAGATATTTCCTTCGGTATCTTTTGCATAAGCAAGCCATCCTATTCCGGGCCTTTCGCCTACTTCGAAACAATCAAACCTTCTTCCGGTTTCCATTTATCATATTCCATATATCTTGCAACCTCGTGAGCTTTTTCCTCGCCGAATAACCTGCTCACAACATGCAGAGCGCCGTCAATCCCCGCAGATACACCTGCGGTTGTAATTATCTGTCCGTTATCGACAAATCGTGTATCTCTATGTATTTTTGCTTTAGGAGTCATTTCTTGTAATGATTCAACTGCGCCGTGCCATGTTGTTGCTTCTTTATTATCCAGCAGTCCCGCTTTTGATAATAATTTTGCTCCTGTACAAACAGACATAAGTATCTCTGCGTTTTTAGAGCAATCCTTAATCCATTGAATTAATTTTGGATTCTCGGATGACTTCCTTTGATCACCTCCCGGCAGCACGAGAATATCAGGTGCAGGGCAGTTATCAATTGTGTACTGAGGTATAATTGTAACAAAACCTTGACTCAAAACCGGATCCTTCGTTACCGCCACAGTATAAACATTAAATGCATCATCATTATCCAGATTTGTTGCGGCAAAAACTTCTCCCGGTCCGCTGAAATCGAGTATTTCGACCTTATCATAAATAAATATTGCTACATTCATTTTTGCATTTTTTGATT
>CAYSGP010000392.1:0-7855 GCA_964430095.1 uncultured Ignavibacteriaceae bacterium | reverse complement strand
CCGGAATTGTTTTTTTCCGTTGCGGTAGACCATGATAGTTTTACTTTGTTTTCATATATACCGGCATTAAAAGAAATAAGCTCAACCGGAACCGGTTCATCATAGGTTTCGATCAATTCTATCCCTTCCCCAAGGCCAAGATTCCGGGAATATTTTCTTTCTGCCGGATGATTCCAATGTTCATGAACACCCATGCTTCTCGGCAGGTAGGAGCCGTCTCTTTCCGGGTCATATTTAATACCTGCAGGCCAGTTTACAGAGTCAGCTGCCTGATGCAAAAAGTCATCCACGCCTGCATAATGGGGAAAGGCATTACCGCTGGGATTGCCGGGATAAAATTCGGTGTAAAGAAAATCAAAACCTACCGATTCAATTGCAACAGGATCCAAGGATGCAAAAATTGAAGCAGGGTATTTATTATAGAAGGGATACATTTTCCACTTGTAGGGTGGATCACCGTAATTAGTAGAGCTCCACAATCCGTCAACTAAATAAAGAATAGTCTTATCTCCAAGATCCTTGTGTCCGATGAAATCAACAAATAACCGGTAAAGATGATAATCGCCGTTATCAACAGTACCATTACCTTGTGAACATGGAAAGCTGTGGTGCAGAGAATCCCGGACGTTCCAATCCGGAGTAAAAGGGACAAACGTTCCGATATGATTTTTGGCGCCAAGAGAAATGCCCGCACGGTGATGCTGTTTGAAAACCGGGATATTGATCATATAGGCTGCATCAACATAACATTTGGGTAAATAATGATTCAATACTCCATCGCTCGTAAAAAATACTTTACTGCCTGACGGTTCAATCGGAGTCCTTCCGTTTCCGTTCCCCCAGTATTTTACATCCGGAAACTGTGAGTGAAATTTGTTCCAGAAGATATCGTCAACATTCCTTCCAGGATCGCCGAAGCCGATATCCGCCTGTGCAACGCCGGCATGATTCACAATCTGATCCAGAACCGCGCAGACAATCTGCGGAGAAGTGTCAATTGTCCTGTTGTCGCTTCTCGTATAACTATTACCGGTGGTACCCGTATTCAAATTGAGCTTGATTACAATCTTTTCTCCGGCATTGTAACCGACGTCTCCTTTGCCATGTGTCTTGTTGTAGTATCTGAAAATTGCATCCCATGCTTCGCTATTGGATTGCTTTCCGGTCAAGGCCCGTATTGCGTCGGAAAGCATTTTGTTTACTGCGGATTGACTTGTATTATCATCCTGCCACCAGTAATCGCCGGCTGAATTTGTCAGATATTGATCTACGGCGTTTGGATCATGAACCCATACTACTCTGCCCGGGAAAATTCCTTTACCGGTTCCTACAGGCTGATTGGCATCTTCCAGATTGTTTTTGTAATCAGCATAAATAAAAGGATTATCTGATTGAAGAAGAAAAAATCCGGAAATAATAAGAACAATCAGGGAAATAGCCGCCGCTGAAGTTTTTTTCTGAATCCATTGTAATTTTAATTTCTTTATGGCAAAAACAGAAGATAACAAAGCAATTAAATAGATTATAAAGCCGGAAGCTATCGGAAAAGCAGCTTTCTGGCATGGATAAGCTGCCCTGCTTGGTTTTGGAATTACCCTGATTAAAAACCAAATGAGCGCACCAAGTCCGATAACAAAGTATGAAGCTTTTAAGATAATCTTTTTCATAAGAACGTTCTCCCTTTAAAAAATATCAACCCTGAATTTTACAACCATTTTCCAAGTTAGGAAAAGATATTGGACGAGTCTTTTGATGAGGCAAAATCTAAGTTCCCTTTATTTTTATTATCTAAAGATAGATAACTCTAAAAATTTCATCTTAATATAAGAAATTACATCATCTATTGCTTAAAAAACATCAGGTGTTTTATTTAATATTTTTGAATTTTCCCTCGGTTTATTTGTAAGTATATTTGAAACATTGAATTTTAAATTTTGTTATCGGAGAAGAGGATGTATAAATTTTTAGGAACATACCAGGTTGTTCCCTCGCTGCCGAAAGAACTGGAGAAGCTTAGGGAGATTGCTTATAATCTTTACTGGAGCTGGTCCCCTAAAGCTGCCGAAGTATTCAGAAGATTGGACAGGGATCTTTGGATAGAAACAAACCATAACCCGATAATGCTTCTGGGAATGATTAGTCAGGCCCGGCTTGAAGAAGCTGCGCACGATGACGGATTTAAAGCTCATATGGACAGAGTCTATAACGAGCTTCAGCAATATCTGTATGAAAAAACCTGGTTTCAGAAAGATTTTGATTTTCCCGGAAATTTTCATGTTGTTTACTTTTCTGCGGAATTCGGATTGACTGAGTGCATGCAGCTTTATTCCGGCGGTCTCGGCGTACTTTCCGGTGATCATTTAAAAGCTGCAAGCGACCTGGGCATCCCTTTAATTGGTATGGGACTTCTTTACAAGGTCGGATATTTCCGCCAATATCTTGATTCAGACGGCTGGCAGCACGAGCAGTATGATACGAATGATTTTGACAATCTTCCGCTGAAAAGAGTGGAAATGGAGAATGGAGAGAATTTAATTCTATCCATATTGATTGCAGGAAGAGAAGTATTTTTCCAGGTATGGAAAGTGCAGGTCGGAAGAGTCCCTTTGTACCTGCTGGATACTAACATTTTAAATAACACCGAGGCCGATAGGAAGATTACAGAAACTTTATATGGCGGCAATGTGGAAACAAGGATGGAACAGGAAATTGTACTTGGGATTGGAGGGATTAGAACTTTAAATGCGCTTGGCATTAACTCGATGGTTTGTCATATGAACGAGGGACATTCTGCATTCCTGGCGCTGGAACGGATACGGCTTATGATTAAAAACCAGGGCTTAACTTTCAGAGAGGCGAAAGAGATCGGATTTCATACAAATATTTTTACAAGCCATACGCCGGTACCTGCCGGCATAGATGTTTTTTCAAATGATCTGGTTGAAAAATATCTAGGTTCATATTATAGAAGCGAATTAAATATTTCCGGGAATGAATTCTATTCATTGGGAAATATTTTTAGAACCAGGGAATCTAGCGTTTTTAATATGGCGCACCTTGCAATAAATAATGCAGGCTATATTAATGGCGTGAGCAAACTTCATAGTGAAGTATCCCGAAAAATGTGGTTCTCAGGATTCAAGGATGTTCCTTTCAATGAAATCCCCATTGATTATATAACAAACGGGATTCATACACGTTCGCATCTTTCCAGGGAAATGGAAGATCTGCTTCTCCAGTATCTCGGCGAAAAATGGGTTGAAAATCCTTCCATAAGCTCTCTGTGGGCAAGGATTGATAACATTCCCGATGAAGAACTTTGGCGTATCCATGAAAGACGCAGGGAAAGGCTTGTAGCTTTTACACGGAAGAGACTTATCAGGCAGATTAAAAATAGGGGAGGAAGCCAGAATGAAACCGAATCCGCATTAGAAGTATTGGACCCGGAAGCGCTTACAATCGGCTTTGCCCGGAGATTTGCCACATACAAAAGAGCTACTCTTATTTTCAAAGATATCGACCGCCTCGCGGATATATTAAACAACAAAAATAACCCGGTGCAGATTTTAATTGCGGGAAGAGCCCACCCGAAAGATGAGGAAGGAAAACATTTTATACAGGAAATAGTGCAGATTGCTAAAGAAGAAAGATTCAGAAGGAAGATAGTTTTTATTGAAAATTATGATCTTAACGTTGCAAGCTACCTTGTTCAGGGATGCGATATTTGGCTTAATAATCCGAGAAGACCGCTGGAAGCCAGCGGTACTTCCGGAATGAAAGTAATTGCAAACGGGGGTTTAAACTTAAGTGTGCTGGACGGCTGGTGGGTTGAAGGTTTCGATCCCGAAGTAGGATGGAAAATCGGAAACGGCGAGGAATACAACGACCCGGATTACCAGGATGAAGTTGAATCCAGGGAAATTTATAATGCGCTGGAATCCCAGATAATACCATTGTTCTATGAAAGAGGAGAGGATCATTTACCCCGTGAATGGATTTCCAAAATAAAAAACTCTATGAAAAAACTGGGCCCTTGCTTTAATACGCATAGAATGGTTCAGGAATATTTTACAAAATATTATGTGCCTGCGTACAAAAATTTTAATTTATTATCCGAAAACCAAGGAAAACGGATCAAAGAGCTTGCAGCCTGGAAGGAAAGTGTAATCACTAGTTGGTCTCAGCTGAAGATTGTAAAAGTTGAAACCAATGGAAATTCAAAACAAATTTTTGTCGGACAGGAATTTCCGGTTAGTGCAGAAATAGATTTGGGAAATCTGACCCCTGATGATGTCCAGGTGGAAATATTTTACGGGCCTATGGAAACCTCGAACAATCTGCATAGAAATGAAACCGTAAAAATGGATGTGGAAGCAAAACCCGGTAAATCCGGCAATTATAAGTACTCAGGATGCATAAAACCCGTGTACACCGGCCAGCAGGGATTTACAATCAGAATACTTCCAAAGCATGAATTGCTTATAAATCCGTTTGAGCTGGGAGTAATTTATTGGGCGAGCTAACGAATTGCGAATTTCGGATTTCGAATTTCGGATTTCGAATTTCGAATTATTTTCCCTTACCTGTTATTGCCTGCTTCCAATTGAAGACTGCGGACTGAAGACTTTCCTCGATCATTGGTCAATTGTCATCGGTCCTTTTTGGATTGCTTCCGGAGGCTAATTCGAAAAGCCCATCCGCAAACTTTTCCCATGAATATTTTTTTGCCTCGGCTTCAATATTCATAATAAATTCCGATTCTCTTTTCTCAGAATAAAATCTAAATACCGCATCCGCTAATGCAGAAGGATTTTCTTTCTCTACAATAAATCCTGTTTTCCCGTCCAAAACAACCTCACTTATTCCCCCGACATTCGTAGCAATCACAGGCTTTTTAAAATTCATTGCAATCTGTACAATTCCGCTTTGCGTTGCATTTTTGTAAGGAAGCACTACCGCATCGCAGGCTGAGAAATAATATTTTACTTCGGAAGTCGGAATGAAATCAGTATAAAGATATACATGATCTTTTAAATTCAGCCTGGAAATTAAGCTGAGATATTTTTCTTTACTTGTATAAAATTCACCCGCAACCGCCAGCTTGAGATTAATCTTTTCCTTTAATTCAGGCATTGCATTCAGAAGGATGTCAAGTCCTTTATAATCTCTTATGAATCCAAAAAAAAGAATAAGCTTTTCATCAGCTAAATTCAGTTTTTTCTTTGCTTCTTCTTTTGATACGGGATCGCCGAAATTTGAATAAATCGGATGAGGTAAAACTTTGTACTTAGCTCCAGGTTTTATCTGTAAAAGATCATCTTTTACTTTTTGCGAAAGGAGAACAAAATAATCTGCACTGTTGAAAAAATATTTTGTAAGGGTAATTTCTGCCGGCTTTCTTTCATGAGAGATTACGTTATCGCAGATTACAAGAATTTGGGTTTTTCTATTCTTCTTAACAATTTTTGAAATTGTACCGAAACAGGGGGCAAAAAAAGGCATCCAGTATTTGAAGATCAGAATATCCGGCGCGTTTATTTTTATCCTCTTTCCAATTTTAAACCAGTTAAAAGGATTTATTGAATCTACCAATTGTTCGGAAGGAATTTTTTCAATTTCATTTTCCTCTTCTGTTTGAGATTTACCGGGGAATAAAACGGAAGGGTACTGCCTGCTGAATGTGATTACGTTAACTTCATTTTCTTTGATTAATTCTTTGTACAGCAGCCCGTTAAAATGCGAGATTCCACCTCTGAGAGGATATGCAGTCGAAAGAATAGTAATTTTCATTCCGCCAGAAGCCGGTCAATTGAATTTAAAACCCTCTCGACTTCGATATATTCCATGCACTTATAATCAGGATTTATGCAGACAGGACTGTAGAAGCATTTGCATTCCCTTGAAGGTTCAATAATTTCACCTAGGTTAAAAAGTTCAAACTCATATTTATTAAAGATATTATTGAACAGAACAATTTTTTTGCCGAGCCCGATTGTAATATGCATAGCCATTGTAACTCCGGTTACAACAAGGTCGCATTGATTAACGAGGTTAATAAATTTTTCCAGGTGAAAATGCCCCGGATATTTACCGCCGGTATGTTCCGCAAACTTTTTATTTTTTTCGTCTTCCTGGGCACCGCCTAAAAAAACAACTTCATAATTTTTAGCTAATAGAGATTTTGCGAGTCCGATCCATCGTTCGTCTGCCCAGAGCCTTGAAGTCCATCTGCCGCCGCACCCCGTATTCAATCCGATTATTTTTTTTGACTTATCAAAATTCCATGAACTGCTGTATCTGCCGAAAGAAGATAAAATATATTTTTCTCCGGAATATTTAAATCCGCAGATCTCAAAAATTTCTTCTAGGTAATTTTTTGTATTTTTTTTACTTATATCATCAAACAAGCCGGTTAAATATTTATGCTCCGCATCTTTATCCGCAGGGAAGGGGACTCCGTCTTTAATTATATATCCTTTTTTATTTTCAGCGTGCAGAATATTTGTAAGGCCGCAGGCTTCTTTATCTTTATCAAGATTAAAAACATAATCAAATTCTACCGATTGAAGAAAAGCAGCCGCTTCAGGATTGAATTCCAGAATAGTGTCTACGTAATCGGGAACAATCGACGGAGTTTTTGTAAGCCAGTATATTTTTGCCCGCGGAAAATCTTTTTTAAGCCGCTCCAGCAGTGGAGTGGTTCTTATAACGTCACCGATGGCTGCAAGCTTAATAATAAGAATTTTTTCTTTGGTTTGATCGTAGTATATGCAGTCTTTACCGTTTTCATCAACACAATGAACGCCATAGAGCTTGTTCGGTTTGCATGGGATGTCTCCACGGAGAAATCTGCAGTCGATTTTTACATCTTTTACTTTCATTATTCGATTGGTTTTACCTTTTTTGCCGCAACCATCATTTCATCGCCGATATTTAGGAATGACATGAGATTGTAAATTAAATTGTGGACAATTACCATCGATTTTAACATCCAAACCGGCTTTTCGGTTGTTTTATTGAAATATTCCTGCTTAGCCGCTTCCGATTTTCTCTTCTTACCTAAAACGTACATCAGGAATAATTTGAATTCAAATGATGATTTAATTTTTTTTACTTCAAACCCGCGGTCTTCAAATAATTTTTTTATTGTTTTTTTCGAAAATAAATTTACATGCCCCGGACTTATCATATTCCAGTTTTCTTTCAGAAGCTTTGCAATGGTGCTGTCAATTTCGGGAACCTGGAGAATAACATAACCATTATCCTTCAGCATAAGATTGCATCTCCTGATAACCTCATCTGCATCCGGTATATGCTCGAGTACATCCCACATTGTAATTAAATCGTAGGAGTTTTTCTTCGGCTCCATCTTAAAAAAATTTATATTCTCTACCGGCAGCTTTAATTCTTCCCTGGCATACTTGCACGGCATTCCGGCCACTTCAATTCCGTGTACTTTGTATCCAAGTTTTTTTCCGGCAGCTAAAAAATGCCCCCAGCCGGTGCCTAAGTCAAAAAGATCTCCTGAAGGTTTGTATCTTTTTATAAATTTAAACCTTAATAGATGCCTCTGCATTTTCAGCCAGTTATTTCCCTGCTTTACCTGCTCCAGCACTTCCTCTCCCTTGTAATCTTCATAAGATATTTTATTGCTGAAGTATTGTGGAATGAATAGGAAGGAGCAATTCAAACATTCTACAACAATAAAACTATCTTTTTTAAATTTGACTGAGAACAGATTGACATCTCTGTTGCCGCACACGCAGCAATGTATTTCTTCTAATATTTTTTGATCCATTTATTTAAAAAAAAGCCGATAAAATATCGGCTTAAAATATAAAGAAACGTAATTAGA
>CAYSGP010000391.1:0-17434 GCA_964430095.1 uncultured Ignavibacteriaceae bacterium | reverse complement strand
ATTTCCGATACATCCCGCTCTTTAATTGACGGCATGAGCGATATTGTATGGCTTGTTAATCCCAAAAGAGATTCATTATATGATCTAATCCTGCGCCTGAGAGATACATATTCCGAACTATTTTCATATACCGATATCTCCTTCAGATCGGAAAATATAAAAACCCTGGAAAAAGTATCATTATCTATGGAACACAGGCAGCATCTCTATTTAATTTTTAAGGAAGCAATTAATAATTCTATAAACCACAGCGGCTGCCGTGAAATAACCCTGGATGCCTCCGTAAAAGGAAAGAAGCTTGAAATGGTTTTGAAAGATAACGGGAAAGGATTTTGTCTCGATGAAGTCTCAAACGGGAACGGGCTTAATAATATCAGGGAAAGAGCAAAAATGATTGGCGGAAAATTAACTATAGATTCAAAAGAGGGGGATGGAACTATGGTGAAATTTGAAGGAGCTATTTTATAATTTAAGTATTGATTTAATATTATTTTATAGTTTGCAGTATGATAAAAGTAGTCCTTGTTGAAGATAATGATTCTATTCGTGAAGGATTGAAAATGCTGATTAACGGTACTGAAGGTTATTCATGTACCGATTCATTCCCGGAATGCGAAACAATGATTAAAAATATTGAAAAAATTGATCCGGATGTCCTGCTTATGGATCTCGGACTTCCCGGAATGAGCGGAATTGAAGGTATAAAAAAAGTTAAATCTTTTATCCCCGGTTTGACAATTCTGGTGCTGACGGTTTATGAAGAAAATGATCGGGTATTTGATGCGCTTTGCGCCGGTGCATCCGGATATTTGGTTAAAAAGACTCCTCCATCAAAACTACTTGAAGCAATAAAAGATGCTCACGAAGGCGGAGCTCCGATGAGCTCCCATATAGCCAGGAAAGTAATCGATTTTTTCCAGAAGAAAAAACCTGTTTCGCCGGGGAAGGAAGTTTATACCCTTACTCCCAGGGAGAAGGAAATATTAAGCGGGCTGGTAGAAGGAAGGAATTTTAAATCTATAGCGGACTCTCTTTTTATAAGCGTTGAAACAGTCCGGTTCCATTTCAGGAACATTTATAAGAAACTCCACGTGCATTCGCAATCGGAAGCTGTTGCTAAAGCAATAAAAGAAGGGATAATTTGATTCCCGCCTTCGCTGGTACTCCGGCAGGCAGGTTCGAATTTCGAATTTCGGATTTCGAATTGAGAAACATACATCGGGTACAGCCCAAATATATTTTGTTAAAATTCCTGCAACTTAAAAATTCCCTCATTTAGACGGCGTCAAAGTAACTTTTCAACATATAATTTTAAAAATCACTTTATTCATGTAGTAGAACAAAATTTATTTTAAGCATAGTTTGATTAGGGTAAATGTAATTCATGCATTTGCTATCTTTTTAGCTATAAAAAATTCTTAATCATTTAAATCCTAAAAAAAATGAAGAAGACGGTCGCTCTCTTATTTTTTTTCAATTGGGTTTTATGCTTTTGCCAAAATGATTCTACCTCATTTGAAAATCCTCCATTCTGGGCAAAGGAAATTATATGGTATCAGATATTTGTTGAAAGGTTTTATAACGGAGATCCCTCAAATGATCCGGCCCCGGAAGATATCAATGTCCCGCCGTTAAATCGAACTGCGCCGCCCGGATGGAAAATTACTCCATGGGAGCACGACTGGTACGGGCAGGAAGATTGGGCAAAAACCGACGGCAGATCATTCTATGAAAATATACAATACCGAAGATTTGGCGGAGATTTGCAAGGAGTATTAGATAAGCTTGATTATCTTGAAGAACTTGGTATTACCGGCCTTTATTTTAATCCAATAAATGATGCACCTTCCCTCCACAAGTATGATGCAAGATACTATCATCATGTAGATGTAAATTTTGGGCCCGATCCGGAAGGCGATAAAAAAATTATTGAATCTGAAAATCCTGCTGACCCGTCTACCTGGAAATGGACTTCCGCTGATAAACTTTTTCTTAAAGTTATTTCCGAAGCTCATAAAAGAAGGATGAAAGTTATAATGGATTTTTCATGGAATCATACCGGGGTTATGTTCTGGGCATGGCAGGATATTCTAAAAAAACAAGCTGCTTCGGCCTTTAAAGACTGGTATGAAATCATTTCATTCGATGATCCTTCGACATCCAACAATGAATTTAAATACAAAGGATGGAATAACGTCAGATCTATGCCTGAGATCAAAAAAAGCAATATTAAAACAGAACGTATAAACGGAAAGCCGTACGATGGAGATATCAATCCGGGAGCTAAAGAACATATATTTTCTGTGACCAAACGGTGGATGGCGCCCGATGGCAATATAGATTATGGGATCGATGGATTTCGCCTTGATGTTGCAGATCAAATAGGCCTGGAGTTTTGGAGCGATTACAGAAAATTTGTGAGAACAATTAATCCCCAGTCGTACCTGGTCGGGGAAATCTGGTGGGAAAATTGGCCGGATGTTTTTATGAATCCTGTCCCGTATTTAGGAAATATTTTTGACGCGGTAATGTTTTATCATGTTTACAGACCTGCGAGGTATTTCTTTGCTGAAACAGATTTTCCAATTGCTGCACAGCAATTAAAAGACAGCCTGGAGTTTCAATGGAATAGAGTGAATCGGGAAAATCTTTATTCCATGATGAATACCTCTTCAACACATGATGCACCCAGGCTTTTAACAGATTTTAATAATAAAAACAAATATAAATACAAGGATCTCCCAAGGGACGATTCTTTGTACAAAACCGGGAAACCGGGTGCGGACACTTATGCAAGAGTCCGGCTTTACCTGGTGCATCTTTTTACAACTATCGGTTCGCCCCAAATATGGAATGGCGAGGAGATGGGAATGTGGGGTGCAGATGATCCTGACTGCAGGAAACCTTTATGGTGGGATGATTTTAAATTTAATCCGGAAACCCGTAGTAATTACCAGCCGGGAGCTAAACAATATGATTCAGTTGGATTTAATCATGCTCATTTTTCTTTTTATAAAAAATTAATTTCAATTCGGAAAAGCAATCCTGCTCTGAGTACCGGAAGGATAGAATTTTTAACAGCTCAAAGCAGCAGTCTTTCATATAGAAGATACGATGATACAAGCGAGGTTTTCGTGCTGTTTAATGTTAATGATAAGGAAGAAAATTTTATGGTTGATGGAGACGGCTCTTTTATAGAACTGTTGACAGGCAAAATTATGAAAGGGAGAAATATAAAAGTTGATCCCCGGAGTGCTCTTATATTAAAACCCATCATAGAAAACTAGTCCGGTTCCAAGAGAATTCTCTCCAGAGCACTTTATTATCTGTTTCAGATGATTTTCTCTACCTTTTTGGATAGGATTCATTCGATCCCTTCTATCAAATCCCTTCATTCGTGTAGTAGATAGATTTTCTTTTTAATTATAGGTTAAACACTGGAAAATTGTGCAATACTTATGAACAAATCCGAAATCCAAAACCTGCCCGCCGGCAAGGCGGGTCCGAAATCCGAAATGATCAGGGTTGCCGTTGTTGAAGATAATGATACAATCCGGGAGGGATTAAAAATATTAATTGACGGTACGGAAGGTTACTCATGCGTTGCAGCTCATTCGCAGTGTGAAACCATGATTAAAAATATAAGCAAGCTGAAACCTGATGTGCTGTTGATGGATATCGGTTTGCCGGGGATGAGCGGCATCGAGGGAATCAAACAGATAAAAGGGATGCTTCCCGATTTGACAATTTTAGTTTTGACAATCTATGAGGAGAATGAGTTAATATTCGAAGCTTTATGTGCGGGCGCATCCGGATATCTTGTGAAAAAAACTCCTCCATCCAAACTCCTGGAGGCAATTCAGGATGCACATCAGGGCGGAGCCCCGATGAGCAGCAATATTGCCAGAAAAGTAATTGATTTATTTCTGAGAAAGAATCAGACTGCACCGGAAAATGACAACTCTATATTAACCCCCAGGGAGAAAGAAATATTAAGCAGCCTTGTAGAAGGAAACAGCTTTAAAGCCATTGCCGATATTCTTTTTATAAGCATCGAAACAGTAAGATTTCATTTCAGGAATATTTATAAGAAGCTCCATGTACATTCACAGTCGGCTGCTGTTGCAAAGGCAATAAAAGAAAAATTAATTTAATAAAAATTACCCACTCTATTTAGGTAGTATTTACAAGATAATTTTATATGTAATTCAGCAAATACCTTTATTTATGTAGTAGAAATGAAACAAAACAAATCAATATTTTCAATTACAAGCTTAAAAAAGATTGTGAAAAATCAAAAAAACAGGCATTTCTTTTTGTGCGGATATTTCCCAAATCTTTCTTTAAATAACCCATGTAAAGTATTAGAATGCTTGGGATGAAATTTAAGTTTTACGTTATATTATTTATTATACTGATTATTTCCCCCTCCCCCGGCAAAGAAAAGAACCTGTCTGCTGCCAAGGCAGGCATGGCAGATCAAATTATTGCCACAGTCGGAACTCATCAGATATTAATTAATCAATTTGCCGAAAGGTATTCCAGATATCTTTTCTATTCGGGAGTTAAAGACAATATCGCTGTACGGCAGTCCATATTAAACAATATGGTTAATGAAATCCTGCTTCGTTATTATGACAATAATGAAAATATTCTTAACAATCCGGAATATAAGAAAGAGTCGGAGTGGACTAAAAACCAAACACTGCTGGCATTTCTGAAAGACCGTGAAATCTATGCAAATATCTCTGTTTCAGAGGAGGAGCTCAGGGATGCTTTCATAAAGATTAATAAAAAAATCGCAGCACGCCACCTTTATTCTGAAACAGAGGAAGAAGCTGATAATCTTTATGAACTTTTAAAAATAGGAGTTGATTTTAACTACCTGGCCGGGCAAACCTTTACCGATTCGGTGTTAAAAAATAACGGAGGTTACCTGGGATATTTTTCATGGGGCGATATGGATCCTGCATTTGAAGAAGCCGCATATTCAATGAGAGTCGGTGAAATTTCCAAACCTGTCAAAACAGAATACGGATTCAGTATAATTAAAATTGAAGACATACTCAGTAATCCGCTGCTGACTGAGAATCAATTCCTAAATAAGAAACAGCAGTTAATAAGATTAATTAAAATCTGGAAAAAGAAACCTGCAGAGTCTGAATATCTAAACAAAATAATTGAGCTGGATAAAATTTCTTTTGATGATGCAGCGCTTAATAAACTCTTTTCCGGTTTTTTAGCCGGTGACTCGAATTCTCTTGAGGAATCCGAAAAAATAAGGAGCAGTTTAAATCCGGATACAAAATGTGCTGAATTTGATGGAAGAATTTATACCATGTCGGATATAACGGAATGGATTCAGGAACTTCCGTCTTCTTATAATGATAGAATCAAAAATATTGAAGATCTGAAGAGCGTTATTAAAGGTTTTATTGTCCAGGGAAAACTTTTAAATATTGCCGAAGAAAAAGGTTATGATAAAAATCCTGAAGTTCTCGAGGCTTCGGCAAAAATGGGCAGCAATCTTTTCCTGAAATACAAAAAAGAATTTATAATAGATGGCTGTGAAATTTCCGACTCCGAAGCTTTGGAATATTACCGGAAGAATTTAGATCTCTTTTCATCGGAGAAAGAATTGAATGTGCAGGAAATTATTTTGCAGGACCAGGATTCTGCTCAGTTTATAATGCGGAGATTAAGAAACGGCGAAGACTTTGGAAAACTGGCAAATGCTTATTCATATAGAAAATGGTCTTCTGAAAACGGCGGAGAAATGGGTTTTGCCCCGGTTTCGAAGTACGGCATGCTGAAAGATACTCTATGGAATTCGGAGATCGGAAGTTTAATCGGGCCTCTTAAAGTTCAGGACTATTATGGAATATTTAAGGTGCTTGGAAAGACTGACAGAAAACCTTTTGAATTCGATGAAGTAAAAGAAAAAACAATTTCTGCCGTCAAACTTGAAAGCAGGAGCCTTATAATGGAAAGTTATTTAAAAGAGATTCAAAAGAAAGTAACCGTTGAAATAAATAACCAGCTTTTAAAAAGTTATACGATTGCAAGTTAATAAAATGAAAGTACGGCATTTCTTCAAAGAGATGTGTAATAAAGAATTTAAAATAAGGAGAATTTTATGAGAAAAATTCTACTGCTTATTTCTTTCCTAATATATTCTGCAGGTTCAATAATATGGGGAGGTACTACCGGTAAATTATCAGGAAAAGTCGTTGATGCTGATACTAAAGAACCGATGCCGTTTGTCAATATAATTCTAATGGGAACCAATTTCGGTGCGGCGAGCGATTTAGACGGCAATTATGTTATGCTCAATATTCCTCCCGGTAAATATACCGTCCGGGCCCAGTCAATCGGCTATCAGCCTATGGAATATGAAAATGTCAGCATTTCGATTGATTTAACTACTAGCCTGGATTTTGAATTAAAGGCAACTGCTGTCGAACTGGAAGCAATAGTTGTGGAAAGCAGACAGGATTTTGTCAAAAAAGATGTTACATCAAGCCAGTCATTGATCTCGTCCGATCAAATTCAAGCACTCCCTGTTTCCGAGTTCGATGATGTGCTTCAATTCCAGGCAGGCGTAACCAAGGATGCTGACGGAGATTTTCACATTAGAGGCGGCAGGACAACCGAAATTGCATACTGGGTAAACGGTGTTTCAATAACAGATGCTTACGATAACAGCAGGGGAATCGAAATTGATAATAATAGTATTCAGGAGCTCCAGGTAATCAGCGGAACCTTTAACGCTGAATACGGGAATGCAATGTCCGGCATTATTAATACCGTTACTAAAGAGGGGGGAAGAGATTACCATGGAAGCGTTCTGTTGTACGCGGGCGATCATGTAAGCAATTTTACCGATTATTTTCCGCATATCGATAATATAGATGCCTTCTCAAACCACAATATTCAGGCTAGTCTGAGCGGCCCGGTTCCTTTTACAAATAATATAATATCGTTCTTTATTAATGGACGCTATTTTTATGATGACGGTTTTATATACGGCGAAAGACGGTTTAATCCTGATGGAACACCGGGAGATAGTGCGGTAGTTCCGATGAATTGGCATAAAACAGCCTACGCCCAGGGTAATATCGGTTTTTCACCTTTTCAAGATTTGAAAATAAGCCTGGAAGGTTTGTATTCCAAAGACGATTTCCAGGACTATAATCATGAATATAAACTGAATCCTGATGGTGATGTAAATAAATTCGCAAAAAGTTATAATGCTACAGCCACAATCACTCATATGTTATCCTCGGCTACTTTTTATGAAGTAAAGGGGTCCTATTTTTTCAAAGATTTTAATGAATATTTATATGAGGATCCGCTTGATTCCCGTTATCTTCACCCTGATTCTTTAAGAACAGGGCGAATAGATGACTATTCTTTTAGAACAAAGGGGACGAACCTTCACCATTTTTTCAGAGAGACAAATACTTTTCTTGGCAAAATTGATTTTACAAGCCAGGTGCACCAGGAACATTTGCTTAAAGGCGGTGCGGAAGTAAAATCGCATAATTTAGAATTCGATGACTATACACTTCAGCCCTTAACGGAAGACGGAATTCCTGTTGAACCATTCCAGCCGTCAATTCCCGGTATATCCGAAACCAACCGCAAGACTTATGACAATAAACCGTTTGAAGCCTCAGCATATATTCAGGATAAAGTAGAATTCGGACATGTGATTATTAATCTTGGACTTCGAATGGATTATTTCGATGCAAATGGAAAAGTTTTAGTTGATACGCGTGACCCCAATATTTATTCACCTCTCCGTCCTCCGTCTTTTTTTGGAATAAGTTTGCCGGATGATCGGTGGGGCGGCGTAGATGCCAGCCAGTATTATAGTACATTAGAACCGTATTTTTATAAAGATTCAGAGCCCAAGTTTCAATTAAGTCCGCGTTTTGGAATTGCATATCCGGTAAGTGAAACCGGTGTTGTTCATTTTTCATATGGTCATTTTCTGCAGATTCCTCCCTTCCAGTATTTGTTTCAGAACGGTCCTTATAAGGTTCCGAACTCAGGAGCTTTTACAGACGTATATGGAAATCCTGATCTTGAACCTCAAAAAACAGTCATGTATGAAATAGGTTTCAGGCAGGAATTCGGGAGGGACTACATTATTGATATAACAGGATTTTATAGAGACGTAAGAGATTGGATAACTTCGGGAACTCCTATTGAAACACAAACCGGAGTTACGTATTCAATTTTCACTAATAAAGATTATGCAAATGTAAAAGGAATAACCTTAGCATTTAATAAGAGATTTAGTAATTACTTTGCTTTTGATATTAACTATACTTATCAGGCTGCTGAGGGAACTAATTCTAAACCTGAAGATGATTGGAATGCTGCGCAAGGGAATGACGAACCGAGTCTCTTCTTGATTCCGATGGATTGGGATCAGAATCATTTACTTAATGCTTCACTCTACACCGGTTTTGACGGCTGGGGCGCAAGCTTAATTGCCAGGTATGGGACCGGTTTGCCGTATACTCCGACAACTACTTTATATACGGCAGAAAGAATAACCGGAGGCGGTTTTGTAAGAAACAGCAGAAGAATTCCCGGCCAGTTTTCAATGGATTTAAAATTAGATAAAACTTTTCAATTGACGGGATTTGAAGTTACAGCTTTTATAAGAGTATTTAATTTGTTGGATAACAGGATTCCTAACAAAGTTTTTGGCGACACGGGACAGCCCGGTTTTACCACCGAGACACAAACAATCGGAGACAATCCGAACAGACCAAACACTCCAGAAGAATATGTTAAGTATCCGGATCATTATGGTGAACCAAGAAATGTACAATTTGGAATTGATTTATCCTTTTAACAGTAAATGAATACCGGAGGATTTTCAATGTTTACTTACAGTAAAAAAGTTTTTTTCCTTTTTCTATTTCTTCTTCTAACTCTTATAGATATTGAATATGCTCAATATATTCCCAGTAAAGAGAGAGGGGATGTTAGATTTAGAAGAAGACAGCAAATGGAAGGCAACCAGATTAGAACTACTGTCTTTAATTATGGAATGACAGGAAGAGAATCAGGTGATTTTCCGTTTTCAGTGCAGACGCCTTACGAGTGGCCGAAAAATACCGGGCAAATTTATCTTGCAGTAGCCGGAATTATTGTTGGAGCTGAAGTAATTGATGATCGTGGAGATAAACAGCATATCATTTCCAGGTGTCACTATTTGCAGTCGCCTCAGGGAGAGTCCTGGAATTTTGAACCTGTACCGGGTTACTTCAATGAACAGAATCCTGAGGGCTTTGCTACAAGCAATGATCCCAACACCTGGCCGCCTTCCTGGCCTGATAAAATTGCAGATTCTGAGGACCCGGGATGGCCGGGAGCATGGAACGGATATTTTGGAAAAAACATCTTTAATGCGGATCAGGAAATATTTTTCCATGCATCCGATAATAGTTACGACAGGTATGCTTTTTATTTTCCCGATACAACTGATTTATCGAGAAAAGGATTGGGAATTATACTAGATACCAGGCTGATGGCATGGTCCCAGATACTGGTCCAGGATGCTTTATTCCTTTTATTTAAAATTAAAAATGATGGTACAAAACCGCTGAACAAAGTAGGTGTTACTATCACGTGGGCTGATTTCGTCGGCGAAGACGGGCTAGATGACATTTCTGAGTTTGATATATTAAATGATATTGCATGGTCTAGGGATGCTGATAACCGTTCGCAGGCAGCCGCATTTGGTTCAGATCCGGTTGGAATAGTAGGCGGCGCTTTTCTGGAGACACCTGGGAATGCTGTTGATAGAATTGATAATGACGGTGACGGAGAAGTAAGCGGACCCAGGGTTACGGAAGACATGCTTGTCGGAGAAAGTGATGCTTCTATTCCCTTAAATGATCCGCGGCGTTCTGACGGCATTGATAATAATGGAAATGGATTAATCGATGAAAATGCAACTCATATAGCTTTTCAGGATCAGTCGGGTGTTACTTATGCAGATAGAATTGATCAGAATTTGAATTCTGAATCCGGAAGTCCCGTAGTGACACAGGAAATGGTTAGCCTGGCGGCAGGTGATCTGTGGAAAAGATGGCCCCCCAATCCGGATGTTGATGCTGTACAGAACGGTGCTGTACACCTTATATTGGTTGAAATTAATGATATTGCAAGAGCATATAAAGATTTCATAGACAATGATGGAAACGGCGAAGAATCCAGCCCGGTGGTGACTCAGGAAATGATCGATCTTGCCGCCGGTGATGCACCTTTTTATAGATTCAAAGTTCCCGGTACAAATATTATTTTATTTGATGTAAAATCGGAGGATCTGGGAAAAATATATGCGGATGGAATTGACAACAATGACAATGGTGCTGTGGATGAATTTATGGATGACGGTATTGATGAAATGGTTGACGAATCAAGAAATAATGGAATTGATGACGATGGAGACTGGAATCTGGCAACCGATGATGTTGGTCTTGATGGATTAGCAGATACAGGTGATCCTGGCGAAAATGATGGTAAACCAACTTCAGGCGCCCGTTTGGGGCTGCCCGGAGAACCCGGAGTTGACGTTACCGATGTTTCTGAAACTGACCAGATTGGAATTACAGGCTCTTTTTACAGGCCATCCTCAGAGGGATTGAGTGACCAATATGCAGATGAGTTTGTTTGGTCCAGCTTTATGGTTCCCGGAAACTTTTTTGACCCGGCTAATACGGTAGCCGGTGAATACAATTTATTTGTTTCTTCCGGATTGTTTCCGCTTATGCCTGGTCAGACTGAACCCATTTCGATGGGGATTATATTGGCAAATGGTCCTGTCCAGGATCCTGAAGGAGCAATCAGAAAACAAGCGGTATTGGATAAAAAAGTCCGTGCACAGGAAACTTATAATAACGATTACCAGTTTGCTAACGCTCCGTTGACACCTATTTTGAATGCTGTTCCTGGAGATAATAGAGTAACATTGTATTGGGATGATGCAGCTGAGAGTTCTTTTGACAGGTATATTAATAATATCGGCGGCAACGGCAGTGATTTTGAAGGATACAGAATTTACAGGGCTTCAGATCCGGCTTTCCAGGATGCTTTGGTAATTACAAATGCCCAAGGCTCACCTACTTTTAAATCTCCTCTTGCTCAATTCGATCTGGAAGATGGTATAGTCGGGTATGATTCTATAGGATTTGAAGGAGTTCATTTTGACTTAGGTTCCGATAATGGTCTGCAGCATTCTTGGGTGGATTCATCAGTTCAAAACGGATACACCTATTATTATGCAATTACTTCATACGATTTCGGCTTCAACGCCGGTAAAATAACTCCATCGGAGTGCGACATACGGGTTACATTAAACCCAGACGGCACAGTTAAATCTTTAGGGAAAAATGTAGTTGCAGTGAAACCTGAAGCTCCATCAGGCGGCTATAAACTCCCTACCTTAGGTACTGTCGAACATTTTAGCGGCTTTACCACAAGCAAAGTTTCTTATCAGATCGTTGATCCCGCTGCAATTAAAGACGGCCATGTTTATTACATTACTTTTGAAGACACAATTAAAAGGGGAGTTGCTGATACCTTAACAACAAAAAATTATACTCTCACTGATTCAACTGCAAATGTCGTACTTATTGATAAAGCAACAAATTGGGGGGAAAATTTTGAGCCCCCGCTTATTGATGGTTTTAAACTGACATTGTTAAATGAAAGCAAGGTTGAATTAGACAAGGTAAATTCTGGCTGGAGCGATGATTCCGTAACATCATTCCTTTTCCAAAAATATACTGCTCCAAGAGGAATACAGGGAGAGGAAAGGCCGAATGATTACATAATATATTTTGGTGATGCCGGATTTGGAAACTCTATCGATTTTGAATATAACCGGAATGTATATCCAGCAATGCCGGTTAATTTTAAAGTATATAATAAAACCACGGAACAGTTTATAGATTTTGGTTTTCTCGAGTTTGACCATAGCGGACCACAGCCGGACGGATGGTTTTCTTCCAATGGAGGTGCAATTCAAGATAGAATTGTTTTCATGGAACCAAATGAGAATGATCCTGCCTTGTCTCCAACCTGGTGGTTTTATCTGGATAGAGCTACAACAACCGGCAGACCGCATAAAATTCCTTCGCCGGGAGATACTGCAATAGTAAATCTAATTAAACCATTCCTTTCAAATGATGTATTCCGTTTTACTGCAAGGAAAGGATTTGTGGATTTGGAACAAGCAAAGCTTGATCTCAACAATATAAAAGTGGTGCCGAATCCATATCTGGCTAATGCATTGTGGGAACCTAAAAATCCGTATTCAAGCGGACGCGGACCAAGGTCAATTCATTTTAACCACTTGCCGAGCAAATGCACAATAAGAATTTTCACTGTTAGCGGTGAGCTTGTTAAAGAAATACAGCATGAAAATAATTTGGATGACGGTACGGCTGAATGGGATCTGCTGACTAAAGATAACCTATCAGCTTCTTATGGTATTTATATCTATCATGTGGATGCTCCGGGTATAGGTACTAAGGCAGGTAAATTTGCTATTATCAAGTAGTTTCTCTTGTAGACTGAGATAAATATTCAAGGAGTTTACAAAATATGAAAAAGTTTTTACTTATTATTTCTTTTTTCTCTGTTATATTTTTTAATACAGCATTATGCCAGGTTACTAAGACCGGGACAACCGCAGCAAAATTCTTAAGTATTGGAGTTGGAGCAAGAGCCAATGCAATGGGCGGCGCTTTTACTTCAATTGCAAATGATGCTTCCGCACTTTACTGGAATCCTGCCGGCGCAGCATTACTCGATCAATTTGAGGCAATGTTTACCTATACAACTCTTTATAAAGATCTTGGTATAAATCTGAATTATATTGCTTTGGTTCTTCCTTCCGGTGAACTGGGAAATTTTGGTCTGAGTGTAACTGCTTTGGATTACGGCGATATGGATGTAACAACCGAATCATTCCCTGAAGGCACCGGAGAAAAATTCTCAGCATCCAGCTATGCATTTGGACTTACTTATGCAAGAGTAATTACCGAGAGTTTTTCCGCCGGTATTTCAGTAAAATATGTTCTCGAAAATATATTTAATTCTTCTGCCGGAGGTGTTGCTTTTGATATCGGAACAATCTTCGCCACTCCCTTTTACGGGATTAAATTTTCCAGCATCATATCAAATTACGGCACCAAGATGCAGATGAGCGGTGAAGATCTCCTTATCCGTTATGATCCGGACCCAAACAGAGCCGGCAACAATCAAACCAACGACGCTTATTATAAAACCGAGAAATATGAACTGCCGTTGAAATTGCAGATCGGGCTTTCAAAAGAATTCCAGTTCCTTGATGAACAAAAATTTATTGTTGCTGTTGATGCTGCCCATCCTAATGATAATTCCGAGTACTTAAATGTCGGCGGTGAACTGTCATTTCTTAATAATCTTATTTCAATTAGAGGCGGTTATAAAGGACTTCTTCTGGATGATACCCAGGAAGGGCTTACCTTAGGTGCCGGTTTAAATTATGTTTTAGGCGTTTTTGCCCTCGGAGTGGATTACAGCTATCAGGAATATAAGTATTTAACTTATATACAAAGTTTCGGTGTGACTCTAAAGTTCTAGCTTGAGTAAATAGTACAGTATAAGTCTTAATTAACATATTAATAACAAATAATAAAGGTGAAAATTATGAAAAAGGTATTTCTACTTTTTTCAGTATTGCTGGTAACAGGAACATTTTTGCGTGCACAGGATGTTAATGTAACCTTCCAGGTGGATATGAGCGTAAAAATAGCAACCGGCTATTTCGTTCCCGGTACAGATACAGTTACATGCCCGGGTGCATTTAATAATTGGTTAAATACTCCTCCGGCAAATAGCGAGAAAGCCATGTCTGATCCTGATAATGATAGTATTTATACAATCACAATAGCTATGGCTCCTAATACTTCATATGGTTATAAATTTAATGTAGGAACAGGCTGGAATGGAAAAGATGAGACCCATGGGGATAGATCAGTAGCTGTAGGTGCATCCGATACTACACTTGCTCCCAGCTTCTTCAATAATTATACGCCCTATACAGGAATAGACACAGCAAGTGTAACTTTCAATATCGATATGCAGCTTCCTGCACAGACTTCCTTTGATCCTTCCGCACACCATGTTTATGTAGCCGGGAATTTCACTGATTGGGGAACCGGTGCTATCGAGATGGAAGATCTTGATGGAGATTCGATATATACCGTCACAGTTGATTCTCTTACTTCAGGAAGTTTATTGATTTACAAATTTATTCATAGTGCCAGTACGGCAGCTAACGGAACATGGGAATCTCCGCAGGAAGGAGATGATTACTTCGGCAACGATAGAAATAGAATTGAAGGAGTTGCAGATGAAAATAACATCATATCAAGATTCTGGAACAATACAGATCCTAATGTAACTACCGGAGATGGAAATATTTTCTTTGAAGTCGATATGAGTGTTCTAACCGAACTCGGCGTTTTTAATCCTGATGTTGATTCGGTTCAAATCCGAGGAAGCTTTAACGGATGGAATGATTCCGATCCGGCCAGATCGCTGTTGAATCAGAATCCCGGGGATCCCAATAATTGGTTTTTGGATGTTCCATTTACTAATGAGATATTAAATGGCCAGCTTATGTATAAATATTTTATTAAAAACCCCACAGGCGGCACTATATATGCCAACACCGGCTGGGAAGTTTCAATAGATCCGTCAGATGCCGGAAACCGCGACCGACCAATAATATTTGAAGGCAGCCCTACTCAGGAAGCCGGTCTTCAATATTTTGACGGTGTTCGTCCGGATTGGGTTATTCCGTCTGGAACAACTGTTGAGTGCATATTTAGTGTTGATATGACTTATGCCGCTTTGGCAGATTCACAGGGAACAAGCCCTGTATTTAATCCCGCTACCGACTCTGTATTCTGGATACCAAGACATCCTCTATACTATGCCGTACATGGATTAACATGGCCCGGAGATTATCCGAGAATTCTTCAGTTAACAGACTCTGATCAGGATATGATCTATACAGGTACGCTTTCAATTCCTGGTCCTGATTTTAATGGATTTTTGTATAACTACGCTTTCTCGAAGGCAGGTGTATTAACTCAGGAAGCAGGTGCTCAATCTGAGCTTAGAGTTAGATATATTGCTCAGTCCGGTCCTCGAGCATTTGTTAGTCCATATACTATGCCCCAGGATATCTGGAGCAATACCCCGAAACCGGAAGAAAGCGGTCCAACAGTTGGTGTTAAGGATAAAGGATTGCCGGCATTAACTTATAAGCTGAACCAGAATTATCCTAATCCGTTCAACCCTTCAACCAAGATTACATTCAGCATTCCTGAAGAAGGTTTGGTTTCCCTGAAAGTATTCAATATCCTGGGTGAGGAAGTAGCAGCACTATTAAATGAACAAATGAAGACCGGAGTTTATGAGGTTGATTTTAATGCAGCTAATCTAAGCAGCGGAATTTATTTCTATACAATTAAAGCCAACAGCTTTACCGCTACTAAAAAGATGATTCTGATAAAATAAGATTTGTGTGGAAAAAAGATGACATCTTTTTGAAAAGATGTCATCTTTATACTAAATACTAATTATCAGCCGGTATCTACAGTACCGGCTGATTTCATTTTGGATGATCCGGAGACACTAATAAAAACTATGTATATACATTAGAAACTCAGAAGGCTATCATGAAATTTCACAGATTCCTATTAACAGCTCTTTTCCTGCTGCATGCATGGATAATAAATTTATATGGTCAGGATCATCACGAGTGGAGCTATAATCTTTCCATTTATGAAGTGAATGTCAGGCAATACACTTCTGCAGGAACTTTTAATGCATTTGAAACACATCTGGATAGATTAAAGAATATGGGAGTTGGTATTCTCTGGTTTATGCCTATCCATCCTATTGGAGTTCAAAACCGTCTTGGCAGCCTCGGAAGCTACTATTCCGTAAAAGATTACTATGGTATCAACCCTGAATTCGGAACTCTCGATGATTTTAAAGATCTGGTGGATTCAATTCATGCCAAAGGAATGTATGTTTTAATTGATTGGGTAGGGAACCATACTGCCTGGGATAATACTCTGACATTAACTCATCCCGAATGGTATATCAAAGATGACGGCGGAAATTTCACTCCTCCTCCCGGAACAGACTGGACAGACGTAATTCAATTGGATTACAGCAAGCCTGAACTTAGAGAATATATGATTAATGCTATGAAATATTGGATTACAGAAGCAAACATAGACGGCTTCCGATTCGACGCAGTAAGCTTTGTCCCAATCGATTTCTGGACAACCGCAATAACGCAGCTTAAAAATTTTAAACCCGGAATTTTTATGCTTGCAGAAGGTGATGGTACACAATATCAATCCGCCGGCTTTGACATGAGTTATGCATGGGGACTGCTCGGTTTTGGAAACGGAATTTTGATAAATATTGCCGAAGGAATAAATAATGCTAATGTAGTAAATGCCTATTCGACACAGGAAAATATTAATTACCCTGCGCCTCATTATAGGATGTATTATACTTCCAACCACGATGAAAATTCCTGGTACGGCACTGTATTCGAGGAATTCGGCAATGCAGCGGAAATATTTGCTGTGCTTACTTCAACATTTAGAAGCATGCCCCTCATTTACAGCGGACAGGAAGCAGGATTAGATCACCGTCTTGCATTTTTTGATAAGGATGAGATAACATGGCAGCCGCATCCTTTTGAACAAATATACTCTACCCTGCTCCATTTAAAAAAAGAAAATAAAGCACTATGGAACGGAAACTCCGGCGGACAGCTGCAGCGGGTAACGTCAACAAATAATCCGGCAATTTTTGCTTTTGTAAGGGAAAAAGATGAATGTAAAGTGTTTGCAATTTTTAACTTAACCGGTAATGATCAGATAGTTACGTTAAATGGAACTTTATATACAGGAAGATACAGGGATGTATTTGCAGGTGATTCAATTTTATTTGACGACAGCTCGGAGGTTACAATTCCTGCCTGGGGATATGAAGTATATGAAATTGGAAGCGGATTAACCGGTGTAGAGAGGGGAGAAGAATTAATTAAAGGGTATGGTCTTGATCAGAATTATCCCAACCCGTTTAACCCGCAAACGAATTTCGAATTTCGAACTGCGGATTTCGGATTTGTTACACTGAAAATTTATGATGTCTTAGGAAATGAAGCAGCAATATTAGTTAATGAAGAAAAACCTGCGGGAAAGTATCAAATTAACTTCAACGCTGCAAGTTTAAGCAGCGGAATTTATTTTTATGTTATTAATGTTAACGGCTATACTGCCGCCAGGAAAATGATTCTGGTTAAATAACTTGTAAAAAAGAT
>CAYSGP010000390.1:0-4923 GCA_964430095.1 uncultured Ignavibacteriaceae bacterium | reverse complement strand
TAACGACAACCTTTAATGAACAGGGTTTTAGAACTTTATATGATTATGTGAAATTTCTTGAGGAATCGATCACGGAGCTTGAGGATGAAGCTCAGGCCCCGCTGCCTGAGGAAATTAATTTATCGCCAGGTCAAGGTACGGTTAAAGTGATGACTCTTCACCAGGCAAAAGGCTTGGAATTTCCTGCAGTGTTCCTTTTTAAATGTAATGAAACTGCAGCCAAGGATAAAGTAAAGCCGAAATCGGTTACAGTCAGCAAAAATTTCGGACTGCTGACAAAGGTTCCGCTCAACGAAAATTATTTCGGAGAATATTTTGCGGCTCCTGTTGCCGGTATTAATGATCTTATCATGAAGAAGAAAAATCTTGCGGAAATTAAACGGCTCTTTTATGTCGGGGTATCACGTGCTAAAGATTATCTTTTCCTTTCAGGTACAATAGAGGAAGGGAAGAATCTAAATCGGGAATCTTTTTTTAGTCTTTTAGGTGAGGGATTAGGAATTGATTTTTCAGAAAATTATTATGAATTGAATTCCGAGCTGACATTTTTATCTAATGAAAACGGAAGTTTTAGTAATGCTGCAAGGAAGATTATTACTAAAATTCCTGTTGTAAGAAATATTGAATATGAGGCTGAGTCAGAGGCTAAGATAAAGGATGACGATGAGCCGGGAAACAAAATTGTAAAAGTTTCACCCGTCGATGATTTTCCAAAAGGAGAAATTTTTTCCGCAACTAAAATATCTTTGTATAAGCAGTGTCCTTTAAAATATAAATTGACTTACGGCCTCAGGTATTCCGGGATTTATAATTTGTACAAAGAGTGGAAGACATTGGAATTGTTTTCAAAAAATTCCGAATTTGAATTCCGGGAAGATGAAGAGAAATATGCCCAGGATGATTTTGCTTCCGGGGAAAAATATTACGGAACGGCTGAAGTTAAAGGCAGGATCATTCACAGGATTCTTCAAAAGGATATTCCTTTAGATCAATTAAAACCGTTTATAAATGATGAGATTAATAATGAAATGAACTTTTCGGAACTGCAGGGCACGGAAAAACTTAAAGATGAAATCTTTTCTTCCGCAAAATTATTTTTAAGTTCCGGAGCTTACGCTTTAATAAAATCCTACAAAAATTTCAAAAACGAATTTGAAGTCTATACGGCGGAGGATGATTATTTTCTATTCGGAATTATCGACAGAATAATTTTTGATAAAGAAAAAGCAGTAATTATTGATTATAAAACCGACGATATTTCTGCAGAAGAGATTCCTCAGAGATCGAAATCATATTTAACTCAATTAAGATTTTATTCATATATTGTCAGTCGCCTATTCCCGGCTGTCGCAGATTTCGAGTTGAGGCTTGTTTTTATAAAACATTATGATAAACAGGTTAGTGAAAAGATTGAAAAAAATTCTCTTAAAAGAATAAAAGACGAGATTTATCATACTATTAATGATATTAGAATGAAAAATTTCCAAAAAAATTTGAAGCATTGCAGTGAATGTGTATACGCGATCGGAGGGAAATGTATTCATAATTAATACCGGTTTGCAGCTCTCAGCTGCCTTTAATTAATTACTTTTACGATAAATTTACCGTAAAAATTAAAATGCATAAAATAATCACACAAATCAGGGATCTGTATCTAATCGAGGAGGAACTGAATTCAAATCATTCCGGAGTATTTGCATTTGTTTCGGATGAAAAGATCTGCCAGGCCGCGGCAACATACATTTACAGGAATAAAAATGTTTATATCTTTATAAATGAAAGCGAAGAGGTTCATTTTAATGTCAAACTAGACTCCGAGGCGAGCTTTACAATTTTAAAGCATGAGCAGAAAAAATTATCGCCTAAAGCAGGATTTATTCCTTCCTATTCTCTTTTATCAATAACAATTACCGGCACAGTAAAAAATCTTACCGAACAAAAATTAATTGATGATGTAACCGGAAGTTACGTGCTGAAGTACGGCAAAAAATCTGGACAGGAAAAGAATGAAATACTGCCGGGTGTAAAAATCATTCTTATTGATACCCAGGAGATTCAGGCATTTGAAGAAATAGGGGGTTGATCTTTGAAGTTTTTTACTTCAACAAAATTCCCGCTTTTTATGCTCTCAGCTTTTATTCTATCCGGCTGTTCAAGCAAAATTTTATACGAACTCCCGTATGAATTCCGGTTCCCTGAGAAAAAAAATGAATTTCTAAATAAATATTCGGCCTTTATCAGCGGCAAAAAAATTTTTTTGGATCCCGGGCACGGCGGGAAAGACAGAAATAATAAAGGGTATGAAGGAACCGCAGTTGAAGCTGACATCAATTTAAATGTTGCACTGGCACTCCGCGATTACTTGAAAGAAGCCGGAGCGGGGGTATTTATGTCGCGGGAGAAAGATTCTACGGTTGATTTAAAGGTACGTTCGATAATGGCAAATATTAGCGGTGCAGATATTTTTATAAGGATTCACCATAATGCTCCTGGGAGGGAAGGAGACTACTGGACTAATTACACCTCCACTTATTATCATGCCTTAGAGACAAATTATGAATTTGAGCCGTGTGAAAGGGACATAGCTAAGTATGTTCAAAGAGATTTAGCATATGCAATGAGAAATTCCGGGGGATTGGGATCATTTGACGGAACATACTCTGATTATATAATTTATCCCGGCGAGGGTTTTTCAGTTTTAAGGCTGACGGTAATTCCTTCTATATTGGTTGAATGCGGCTTTACAACAAATGAACATGAATCACAGCGGCTGAATATTTCCGAATTTAATAAAATAGAAGCCTGGGGGATCTTCAGAGGATTATGCAGGTATTTTGCGGCAGGAGTTCCCGAAATTAAATATATTTCCGGCACTATTATTTTTACAGATGCGGATTCAGCTGCATTTTTTTCTCTGCTTGATTCGAGCGGGATCGATACTTCATCTGTTAAAGTTCAATTGGATTCTGCCGAAACCGACAGCTATTCTTTTTACCCGGAAACAGGAATATTAATGGTCAATATAAATGGGATTAAGCCGGGTGATCATATAATCCGGATTATCTGTAAAAATCTTAACGGCAATCATTCTTTCCCTTTTAATCAAAATATTTTTATTAAAGATGTGATAAAACCCTGAAGAATCTTAAATTTGATATCCATTAATGTACAATTCTATAGTTTTATAAAATTTAATTACTATGCTTAATTACGTATGGCTTTCACTTTTGATTTTGGGGATTGGAGCTGGAATCTATACCGATTTATATAATCAAAACACTGATAAATATCGGAATGGGAATCGGCTGCCTGTTGTAATTAATTTTTCCGAATCAATTGGATATGAAAAAAATAGTTATGATGCGGATCTAAATATTAAGAAGGAAAATTTTAAAAGATTCTATAATGAAAATTTAAAAGAGGATTTAAATTTCCCGGTTAAAGTCTCTATTGATAGAAATAAAAGAGATGCAGTAATTTACTTCAAAGTGGAAGATTCATTTCCGAAAATCTGGAAGGAAATGGGGAGCGTTAACGGTGAAAAAAATGATTTGACGGGGAAGCTGATTCTCGACAGTCAGGGTTCCGAAAAATCGATTCCCGCTGAATTAATTCTTGAAGACGTTAATTTTATAAAACTGAAAGAAATTACAAATTCTGCTCTGGAATATGCCGGCATTGCAGTTAATATTGCTTTGGGACTGATCGGAATAATGGCTTTGTGGCTGGGAGTAATGAAAGTTGCCGAAGAAGCCGGATTAATAAAAATTTTAGCCGGCTGGCTTAAGCCCCTTACAAAAAAACTCTTCCCTGATGTCCCTTCGGATCACCCGGCAATGGGTTCAATGATTATGAACATTTCGGCAAACATGCTCGGCCTGGGTAACGCTGCAACCCCGTTTGGATTAAAAGCAATGGAAGAACTGGATAAATTAAATCCGAATAAAGGGACTGCAACAAATGCTATGGTTACTTTTCTCGCAATCAATACTGCCGGAATGACTTTAATCCCCGCTACGGCAATTGCAATCCGGGCAGCTGCGGGGAGTTCCGATCCCGCCATAATTATCGGCACTTCTCTGTTCGGATCAGGCTGTGCTACAATCGCAGGCTTAACTGCTGCAAAAATTTTGGAAAAGTTTCCCCTTAAAAATTTTGAATTTTCAGGATGGCTGAACAGATATAAAAAAAGTATATCCTGGTTTGCCGGAATTCTTCTTCTTCTTCTTTTAATTTTTTTTACAGGCTTAGGAGCATTATTAGGGAAAGCATTTAGTTTTATTAATCCGAATTTATTCAAAGAAATCATCCAGATTATCTCCATAATTGCTATTCCGCTGTTTATCATTCTTTTTATCGGCTACGGCGCATTTAAAAAAGTAAGAGTTTATGAACAATTTGTCGAAGGCGCTAAAGAAGGTTTTAACATAGCTGTAAGGATAATTCCTTATTTGGTTGCAATGCTGATGGCAATAGGGATTTTCAGGGCCGGAGGAGCAATGGATTGGCTGGTTTATATTCTGCATCCTGTTACAAATTTGATCGGAATGCCTGCCGAGGCTTTGCCCATGGCTTTGATGAGACCCTTATCCGGAAGCGGATCGCTCGGTATTATGGCGGAAATTATTTCCGTACATGGAGCAGATTCTTTAATCGGAATTATGGTTTCAACTTTTTACGGGAGCACCGAAACAACTTTTTATATACTTGCAGTATATTTCGGAGCCGTGAATATTAAAAACACCCGCCATGCTCTTCCTGCGGGATTGATTGCCGACATTTGCGGAATTTTAGGCGCAACATTTATCGTTAATTTATTATTCGGTTGAATATGAAAGTAGTAATACCAGGCAGCATTCCGCAAGCTGCTGCCGGCCTGCTGAAAAAGGAAGGATTTAAATTATCAATACTTAAGGATGAATC
>CAYSGP010000389.1:0-3081 GCA_964430095.1 uncultured Ignavibacteriaceae bacterium | reverse complement strand
CGCTGCCGCCGCTGCTGCCGAGCCGCCGCTGGATCCGCCCGGTACTCTTTCGTTATCCGCCGGATTTAATACCGGACCGAAGGCAGAATTTTCCGTCGACGAACCCATAGCAAATTCATCGCAGTTTGTTCTGCCGATTATTAATGCATCTTCATCTAATAATTTATGAACAGCTGTCGCGGTATAGATCGCATTGAAATCTTTAAGGATTTTTGATGAGCATGTGTTAGGTTTTCCCTCCATTGAAAGAACATCTTTTACAGCAATGACTAATCCCGCAAGCCTGCCGTGACTTCCGGATTTAATTTTTCTTTCAATTATTTCTGCCTGAAGCCGTGCTTCATCTTCAAAAACAAAGTTAAATGCATTAAGCTTTTTGTTATTCTTAATCCTTTTTAAAAAATAATTTACATTCTCAATTAATGAGAGTCTGCCGTTTTTTATTTTTTCAATTTTATCCTGGAAATTCGAATAAGGTAGCAATTCCGTCCTGTATTCTAATTAACTAGAAATTAAAAAGATTAGCGATCTTTGGTAAGCTGCTTAAACCCTCTGCTCTATGCCCTGCTGAGGCTTTTTACTTTTTCTCTTGCGTCTTGCTGTCAATCTGATCTGTGGATTTTATTTCATCCTGAACATCTCTTAATCCCTTCTTAAACTCCGACATTCCCTTACCGATTCCTCTGGCAAGTTCCGGGATTTTCTTTGCACCGAACAGAATCAAAATAACTAAAAGGATCAGAATTATTTCACCGGCGCCTAAATTACCAAACATAATTAAACCTCAATATTATTAATTTCTTATCCGGCAAGAGCCGTAACCGCTTTTGCCTTAAGAATATGGTTTGCTAACGAATTAAAGATTAATCTGCCGTCTGTTTTTCCAAGCACTGCATCACAGCATCTTTCCGGGTGCGGCATCATTCCCAGAACATTTCCGTCCTTGTTGATAATGCCTGCAATGTTCATCAAGGAGCCGTTTGCATTGAACTGTTCGTCTTCAGCTCCCTCAGATGAGCAATATTTGAAAACAATCTGGTTATTTTCAATTAAAGATTTTAGTGTTTCTTCATCCGCAAAATAATTTCCGTCGCCGTGGGCAATGGGAACTTTCAAAATCTTTTTTTCAGGAATTCCTTCTGTAAAAGCCGTATCCCTGTTTGCAGCAGATAAGTAAACATCTTTGCAGATAAATTTTAGGGATTTGTTCTTTAACATTATTCCGGGGAGCAGACCGGCTTCAAGGAGTATCTGAAAACCATTGCAGATTCCCATTACATATCCGCCTTCTTTTGCAAAATTAATTACGGAGTTCATGATCGGGGAAAAGCGGGCAATTGCACCTGTTCTTAAATAATCTCCGTAAGAAAAACCCCCGGGAAGAATAATTACGTCGGAATTTTTCAGCTCTGTTTCCTTATGCCATAAAAAAGTCACCTCAAAATCAAAAATCTTTCTCAAGGCATAATACGCATCGTAATCGCAGTTTGAACCCGGGAAAATCACTACCCCGAATTTCGGTTTCACTTTACCTCCCGGCCGTTTTTTTTGGAGCCGGGAAGAGCCTCCAAAGTAAATTCATAATCTTCCATAATGGGATTTGACAGCAGCTTATTGCAGTATTCGTTAATTTCTTTTTCTGCAGATTCCTTATTATCTGTATCTACAGTAAATTCTATATATTTGCCTATTCTTGTATCTTTAATATTCTTTATTCCGAGGTGTTCGGCGCCTTTTTCAACAGCTTTCCCCTGCGGGTCTAAAATAGACGGCCTTCTTTTAATAATAACTTTTGCTTTGAACAAATTCAGCTCTTATTTTTTTTTGAAAACAGACGGAAAATGTGCCTAAAAATACCAAATCCTATTATGAAAACAAAGATAAAGAAGAGAGCCTTCCCCTTAGTTATGATAAGAATAAATATTCCGGCTATAGCAAAAACATGATGAAAAGGTTTTTCCTTAATAGATCTTAAAGAAAATTTGGGAATGGTATCATACCTGACCCTGCTTATCATCATGAATGAAAGAATAATTACAAGGGGAATAATTAAATCTGAGTAAGGGTAGGAATAACCTGAATTATTATAATATGCAATTACAAAAGCTGCTATAGTTAAACCGGAAGAGGGGATCGGAAGTCCGACAAAATAATTTTTATCGAATCCGACTAGCTGCACATTAAACCTTGCGAGCCGGAATCCGCCGGCAATCATTAAAAGGGAAGAGATGATTATTCCCCATGTTTCATATTGAAAGAGATAAGAGGAATAAATTAAAAATGCCGGAGCTGCGCCGAAAGAAACGATATCGGAAAGCGAATCAAGCTCGACGCCAAGCTCGCTGCTGGAATTTGTTAATCTTGCCAATGTTCCGTCGAGCATATCAAAAATTGCCGCGGCAATTATAAACCATGAAGCCGCTATAAATTTCCCCTCGCTTGAACTGATGATGGACAGAAAGCCGCAGAACATGTTTAATGTGGTAAAAAGATTTGGAACAACCGAACGTGTAATTCTGAACCTATTCATTTTAAAGGATATTCAAAAAGAATTGTTTCACCTGCAAATACTTTTTCATCTTTTTTTACCTTCTCGATCCAAATATCCGGTACAACCACATCAACCCTGCTTCCGAATCTTATCATCCCGAATCTTTCTCCTCTGTTAACACTATCCCCTAATTTCAGCTCATAAACAATTCTTCTTGCAATAAATCCTGCAACCTGTCTGAAAAATACTTTGCCGTATTTGCCGGTTATTCCGTATTCTGCTCTTTCATTATCTTCGGATGATTTATCCTCAAAAGCAGCAATGAATTTCCCTTCGTAATAATTTAAATATTCTATGGTTCCGTCAATTGGTATTCTGTTTACGTGAACATCCAAGGGAGACATAAAAATTGAAACCTGTTTGGCAGGCCCGTTTATAAACTTTTTATCATCAACATTTTTAACGAAAAGAACAGTTCCGTCTGCGGGAGAAATCACAAGATTTTCCTGAGCCGGGGTAATCCTTTCCGGATCCCTGAAAAAGTTTAATGAGAGGAGGACAAAAAGGAGAGTTAAGACTATTATTCCGCT
>CAYSGP010000388.1:0-9287 GCA_964430095.1 uncultured Ignavibacteriaceae bacterium | reverse complement strand
TCGAATATTATCAATGCCGGGGATGGGATCCATGAGCATCCTACTCAGGCACTGCTGGATATGTATTCCATAAGGGAAAAATTGGGTAAGATTGCCGGGCTGAAAGTCTGCATTGTGGGAGATATTGCACACAGCAGGGTGGCTTTGTCGAATATTTTCGGCTTAAAGACGATGGGTGCAAAAGTTTCCGTCTGCGGTCCTTCCACTATGATCCCTAAATATATAGATGATCTCGGAGTTGATGTTATTTACGACATTGACGAAGCTATCAAAGAAAATGATGTGCTTATCGTTCTCCGGATTCAGCTCGAAAGAAAGGCGCGGGAATATTTCCCTTCCATCAGGGAATATGCAAGGTATTTTGGTATTGACCAGGAAAGACTGGATAAAGCCGGCAAGGAAATTTTGATCATGCATCCTGGACCAATTAATAGGGGAGTGGAGCTTTCATCTGAAGTTGCCGACGGATTGAATCAAATAATTCTCCGCCAGGTAACAAACGGTGTTGCCGTTAGAATGGCTGTGCTGTATCTGCTCGGAACTTTGAATTAACTTAGTGCTCTTAATGCCTTAGTGGTAGAAATTTTTTTAACCACTAAGACACTTAGTTCACTTAGGGAAAAATAAGATTTTAATTAAGGGAATTAAATGAAAGTAGTTCTAAACAATATCAGAATAATTCACCCGGAATATAAAAACCCGGATAAAGAAACAGATATTCTTTTATCCGATGGAGTAATAACCAAGATAGGCAGATTATCTGAAGATGATAAAAGCAATTCAAAGATTTTCGATTTTAAAGGAAAATACATTGCTCCCGGATTTCTCGATATGCATGTCCACTTAAGAGAACCGGGCAGAGAAGATGAAGAAACTGTCCAATCCGGATGCGATAGTGCCGCAAACGGCGGATTTACCGCCGTTGCCTGTATGCCGAATACTGAACCCGCAATTGATACGGCAGAAGTAGTTAGTTTTATAAAAAAGCAGTCTGAAAATCATTTAGTTGATGTTTATCCGGTTGCTGCAGCTACTGTCGGCAGAAAAGGAGAATTAATTTCACCGATGGCTGAGCTTTACGGAGCCGGGGCTGTTGCTTTTTCCGATGACGGATGTGCAATTAAAACTTCCGGAATTCTAAAGAGAGCATTGGAATATTCATTAATGTATAAAGTTCCGATTATCGAGCATTGCGAGGATGAATCACTTTCCGGCGGCGCAATGAATGAAAGTATTAATTCTACGCTGCTCGGTCTGCCTCCTGTTCCCTCGGTTTCGGAAGAGATAATAGTAATGAGAGATATTTTAATGGCAGAGTACACCGGCGGAAGAATTCATATTGCTCATATAAGCACAACAAAATCTGTTGAGATGGTTAGGGAGGCAAAAAAACGCGGAGTTAAAGTAACCGCAGAAGTTACGCCGCATCATTTTACTTTAAACGATGATGCTGTAAAAACTTATGATACTAATACAAAAATGAATCCTCCTTTGCGGACGGGAGAAGACATAGATGCCTGTATTAAAGGACTAAAAGACGGAACCATAGATTGCATTGCCAGTGATCATGCCCCTCATTCAATTGAAGAAAAAGAGATGGAGTTTGAATATGCTCCAAACGGCATAATCGGGCTGGAAACTGAGTTTGGTCTTGTTTTAAGCGAACTATTTCATAAAAAGGTATTAACCCTGGAACAGGTTGTTGAAAAGCTTTCCATAAATCCCAGAAAAATATTAAATATACCCATCCCAAATTTTAAGGCAGGAGAAACAGCCAATTTAACAATTTTTGACGCTGATGAAGTATGGACTGCCGATATAAATAATTTTAAAAGCAAATCAATAAATACTCCTTTCGATAAAAGAATAATTAACGGAAAAGCAGTGGGTGTTATTAATAAGAAAAAAATGTATTACCGGAATGAATTTTTTAACCTCTGACTAATAAAATCCTCCGTTTGAATAGGATTTTTCACCCCATTCTATACTAAAATATATACCTGTGTCTAATGATTAGTACATGAGGTTTCCTGCAAATCTTTGTTTTTTCATTAAGAAATCAATTTTTTTTATGGCACCTGCTTTGAAAAAAAACAGCAGAATTCATGATAAAAAGAGATTTAAAAATGAAAAAAATAATTTTATACCCGCTGATAATTTTTTCTTTACTTGCATTAACTGCATGCGAAGTAAATGATACATATTACGTCGATAATGTTCCTCCGAATCCCCCTTCGGGAATTGAAGTGTATAACGGCGATAACAGAGTCGACCTTTCTTGGGATGAAAACCGGGAGAGTGACGTGGCAGGTTATAATGTTTATTACAGTTATTCTTACCACGATAAATATACTTTAATCGGTTCATCGGGAACTAACTATTTCGTTGATAATGAAGCCTCCAATGGAGTTACATATTATTATGCTGTAACTGCTTATGATTATAACGGGAATGAAAGCGAATTAAGCTTTGATGTAATTTATTCAACCCCGAGACCGGAAGGATACAATCAGTCTGTTTCCGATTATTTAAACTTCCCGAACAATGCCGGTTATTCATTCAAAGATTACTCCCCGGTGCCGTTCGATGATGAAAATTCCGATTTCTTCTTTGAGAATTTTGAAGGTACATTTTACCTCGATGTCTGGGATGACAGCGACATACAGGACATGGGTCCTACATCTGATATTTATGATATCGATTATGCACCGCTAGACGGCTGGTCTGACACAAAAGATGTTTTTGCAATTCCGGGCAATACTTATGTAATCTGGACGTGGGACAACCATTTTGCAAAGATTAGGGTAAAATATATTACGGATGAAAGAGTAGTTTTTGATTGGGCATATCAGCTGGTGGAAGGCGATCCTCAGCTTAAGATAAAGAGTACACCTTCTGAAAGAAAACCTTTAACAAGATCGAATACAAGGGGAAATTCCAACTAAATGTCTGCCGCCGGCAAGCAGGTTGGATTAGAGTGAGGCTTTATAGGGGAGCCTCACTTTTTTTATTATAGATTTATACTCATTTATTGATTAAATTTGAGCCTGATTGATGAAGAGTTGTATATACATATTGTCTTTTATTTCCCTGTTTATCCTCGTGAATACCGGATTATTTTCTCAGGAGAATAGGCTAATCCCGAAAAATTCATTTAGTTCGCAGAAAAATATAGTACAGAATATCTTTGGTGAAATTGAATCGGGAGTGAGCAGCGGAAATGTCTCTTCAATTTCAGGCTTTTTAAGCCCCCAGACTTACCTGAGTTTATCCAACGGTAACAGCGGTTATTACAGCTCGAACCAGGCTTATTATGTGCTGGAAGATTTCTTTAAAATTTATCAGGTTATTTCTTGCAGACTTAAAAATGTCCAGCTCGATGAAACAAATCCTTATGCAACCGGTATTTATACTTATGATTTCAAAGGGAAAAGAGAAAAAGCTCAGGTTTATATTTCATTAAAAAAATCAGCAGGTACCTGGAAAATATCGCAGATAACTATTAATTAATGCAGAGAAAAATATTTAATATGTTCCCGTTAAAACCGGGGCAGCTCAAAGACGATAGAAAATATTTTGCTATCGTCTTTTTTATTTTGATTCTAATAGTCATCTCCGGAATCATCACTCCGATTCTTATTAATAATAAAATATCTGACTGGAATAAAGAACTGCCCGGCAGAATTTCCAAAATACAATCAGGTGTTACAGCTCTTTATAAAGAAAAAGAAAATGAATTGATTAATACTTCGGAGCTTTTAAAAAGCAGGCTGCATAGAGTTTTTAGATCAAGAAATATTTCTTACGGCAGGCTTATCAGAGCGGTAAACAGAGATGCGTATAACGGCTGCTCAATCGAAGTGCTGGCTCCGAATGGAAAATTAATTGCATGGAGTGATAAAATCGCAATACCCCAGGAAAATCTTTTCCCTCTGAAGTTTAAGATGGCTGAATGTTATTTCCACCGTGCCTCTCTTATTACCTATTTAACTCTAACCGATACCCTGCTTGTGGAAAATGATTTATTCTATTTCATAATCAGCCTCCCGGTGGAAAAGCACTTTTCACTGCAGAACCCTTATTTCAGGGAAATAAATTTTACTAAGGAAATTTCTGATAAATTTTATACAACCTTTGAAGCCGATTATTCGCAATATGCGGAGAAAACAAAAGACGGCAGAAAATATTCTTTCGATGTTTTGAACAACAATGGGAACAAAATCGGGCAGATTACCTTCTCCAAGCCCATGCTTGATGCTTCTATAAATTCAATTAGACAGGATGCTTCGGTTTTTCAATCTGTTTTAAGTTTTTTTGCTTATTTATTTCTTGGAATCGGATTAAGAAAGGATTTTAAAGGGATAAAATACCGCTCGCTGAAAATTATCCTGCTTATTGTTTACTGTTCGGTATTCCGAATTCTGCTTTATCATTCAGGGCTGCCGTCAAGCATTCTCGGGGGTCCTGCAGCTGATCCCGCATATTTTTCTTCCGCATTCGGTGGAGGCATTGTTAAATCCCCCGCAGAGTTTTTTGTAACTAATATCTTTCTGATAATTATTTCAGTCCAGGTGTACCGGTATATATTAGACTATATTCGGAGCAGACCCAAAGATAAACAGGCTGCGTGGTACAACTATATTTTCATTGCCGGTTTATTATTCTTTTTGCTTATTACCTTGAGAAGCTTAGGCGCTTCCATAAGAAGCGTAATCTTTGATTCAACCCTCCGGTATTTCAGGGATTTGAATATTCTTCCTAATTTTCCATCAATGGTAATGAACCTGAATATTTTAATGCTCGGGACGGCTGTAGTTTTAATATTAGGCTCATATATTATTCTTTCACTTTCTTTATATCCGGCCGTTAACAGGAGGAGATCAAAATTATTTTTTGTCTCTCTTTTCCTGACTGCACAAGCGGCAGGAGCTTTTTATATTCTTATCCAGGAACAGCCTCTGATTTCCGTCTTCTTAAGTATGCTTTTTATAAGCATAGTTTTCGTTTATGCGTATCATGTCTTCTACTTAAAGCAAAATTCAATCTACAATTATATTTACGCATCTTTAGCAGCATCATTTATTACTATCATTCTCTTAAATCATTTTAATCTTGATCTTGAAAAGGAATCTCTAAAAACTACCGCACTTGAGGTAAACAGACCGAATGAAAATTTGTTCCGTTTCGTCTTGAATGAAACTTTAACAAGTGCCGCTGCAAATAAAGATGTAGTAAACTTATTTTACATGGTAAACAGCGGGTATGCTGAACCCTACAGAACAGATGCTGCTGCTTTTTCAGTATGGAGTAAAAGTTCCCTCCAGAAAGAATCGCTGAATTCATCGGTATCATTGTATGATAAAAATTTCAGCATCCTCGGAGAATTTTATGTGGGTACAAAAGAAGCATTAAATCCTTCGCAATATTTTAAAGGCCTTTCCGGAAACGAGGAAAAATTTATAAGGATTATTAATCCTCAGGATACGAACAAAGTTGAATTTATCGGCTTAATTCCTGTCATAGATAATGAAAAAGTTTTAGGATATGTTTCAGCGGCAATTGAATTCGACCTCCAGAATCTAGTTTCGGGAAAAGGTATTCCGGAATTTCTTAAGTCCCGCACCTCTATCTTAAATTCTGTAATTGATATAAGCCAGCTGAAAATATTCCGGTTTATTGATTCAAAAATTGCTCAGATTTACGGCGATACTTTCCCCTCCAGGAATGAAATAAAACCGATTCTCAATGCCGATTATAAAAGGGATAATGAAGAATGGCTTAAGCTGAATCTGAATGAGGAAAATTATATTACTTACTGCCAAAAGATTGAGGAAAACGGAAGCGTAATTTTAACGGCTGTCCTTCTTAAAGAAAAACAGATCTCCTGGAACCTTTTCAATTTTTTCAAGATTTTTATAATTCACTCTGTTTTTATTGTAATCCTATTTATTATTTTTTTATTATCCCAGCTTAAATCGTTCCGGTACAGCTTCAGAGCCCAGCTGCTGATTGCTTTTTTATTTATATCAATTATCCCGGTAATTATTTTGGCAATATATAACAGGGAGATTGTTCAGGAAAGAACTGAAAATGAAATATTCAACAAGCTGAATCAGAGTTCCAATTACTTGGTAGATCATATTAAGGCGCAGCTCGAAAATCACCCGGAACGGGATTATTTTGAAGCGTTTGAAAACGCCGCAAAAGAACTTAATATATCATTCGGAGTGTACGAATCATCCGATCTTATTTACAGCTCTAAAAAACAATTTTATTATGCCGGGCTTTTCGATTTTAAAATGAATCCTCTTGTTTATTATAATTTGAATTATTTAAGCTACCGTGAAATTCTTAACAAGGAGAATATAGAAAACCTTGAGTATGACGGTTTTTATAAAAAATTGTACGCCGGGAATAAAAATTTTGTCATAGGCGTCAATGATGCTTTCAACAAAGTAAATTTATTTTACACTACTGACTTTGATGTTTTCCTTTTTGGAGTTTATTCTCTTGCGTCAATTGTTATAATTGTGCTGAGTACAATTCTCGCTAATAAAATTTCTTCTCCCGTCAGAAGACTGACCAAAGCTACGAGCTCGGTTGCACACGGAGATCTGAATGTTGAGCTGGAGAATAAAGAGAGGGGAGAAATGAGAGAACTGCTGGACGGATTTAATTTTATGACAAATCAATTGCTGAAAAACCAGGCTGAGCTGGCGGAAATGGAACGAGAAATAGCCTGGAAGGAAATGGCAAAGCAGGTTGCGCATGAAATCAAAAACCCGTTGACTCCGATGAAGCTTGCAGTGCAGCAGCTGATAGCTTCTTATAAAGATAAGAAAGGAAATTTTGATTCATTGTTTGAAAAATTATCCTCCACTGTATTGAACCAGATTGAAAGCTTAAGTTTAATTGCATCCGAGTTTTCACGTTTTGCCAGAATGCCTAATTTCAAGCTGGAGAAAATTGATTTAATACCGGTGATAAAAGATACTGCAAATCTGTTCCAGGATGAAAATATAAAAATAATGGTAGCTCATTCGGTTAGTAATGCAATTGCAGAAGCTGACCAGGTGCAGCTCCGGAGGCTGATGATAAATATGATAAGGAATTCAATTCAGGCGGATGCTTCATTAATTAATATTCAAATAGCTTCAGATGCAGAATCTTATAAGATAATCATAAGTGATAACGGGAAAGGAATTTCCGAAAATAATAAGAGTAAAATTTTTGAGGCAAATTTTACGACAAAAGAAAAAGGAATGGGATTGGGTTTAAAGCTTGCGAAAAGATTTTTAGAAGGAATAAACGGAAGCATTAAATTGATCAATGCCGGCAGTAATGGTGCTGAATTTGAAATTACTATTCCGAAGCTCAAAATTAAAGAAAATTCCGGTACCGGTTCGTCATTATGAATTCATTAACTCCGCACCAGAAAGAAGCGCTTAATTATAAAAAGCATATTTCTTTAACCGCAAATGCCGGGTCCGGGAAAACTTTCGTTCTTTCAAAAAGATACCTGGAAATTGCATTAAATGAGAATGTGAATCTCAGGAATATTGCTGCCATAACTTTTACCGATAAAGCTGCCGGAGAGCTTTATAAAAAGATTTCAGATGAGATAAATGAAAGATTAAAAAGCGAAACAAAACCGGAATTAATAAGAAAACTGGAAAATATCAGAAGGCAGCTGGTTTCTGCCGGTATCTCCACTATTCATTCTTTCTGCATAGATATTCTTAAAGAATATCCCGTTGAAGCAGATCTCGATGCGGATTTCATTCCTATTGATGTAAATCTTTCGAATGAGTTAATTGAGCTTTCCGTAGATGAAATGATCCTGAACTCATTCATGCAAAAACCGCTCACGGCTGACGGTAATTTCACGGATAAGCAAAACAAGCTTAAATATCTTATAAGAATCTTCGGATCAAAACAGAGATTTGAAGATGAACTGATCTCTTTAATCCTGAATAGGAAAAATGTTTTAGGGCTTGCTTCAAAAATTTACGGCGGGAGTGTTGAAGCAATTGCGGAGCATTTTTTTAAGATATTCAGATCATATTTGAAAGAGATTTTGTTTGTAAACGTCGAAGAATTTTGCAGAAGTCTTTCCAGGATTAATAAAGCCGCTGCAGATAATGATGGGAGCAGAAGCGGCAGAATAGCTGAAATCATTAATAGTCTTTTAAACTTTTCGGATAAAGGCGAAAATGATGAATCGATCATATATGCAAAATCATTATTTGATGAAATAAAAAAAATTGTTTTTACTGCTGCCGATAAAGTCCGCCTAAGCTATTTACCCAGGACAGCATCAGCACGGGTCGAAGATGAAGTTGAATATGTAAAAAAATATTTAGATGATTTAGATTGCATTGAGATTCCGGAGAATGAAAAAGAAATAGAGCTGGAGCTGGCAAGGTTCGGAAAGAGTCTGGTTTTCTTTTTTGATAAAGCATTGGAAATTTATACCAGGAAAAAAAGTGAAAACGGCTACCTAGATTATGAAGATATACTTCTTCATACTTTCGGGATTCTGCAGAAAGACGAAATCAGAGAGGAATTATCCGAAAAGTATAAATACATAATGATTGATGAATACCAGGATACAAATGAAATCCAGTATAAGATTTTTCTTCCCTTGCTTTCCTTTTTAAAGAAAAACAACCTGTTTGTTGTCGGTGATGAAAAACAAAGCATCTATATGTTCCGGGATGCCGAGTTGGAAGTTTTCGAAAGAACCAGGAAGGATATTGAGCTTAAATCGGGTAAGGAGGCATTGCTTACCCTGCCCGACAGTTTTAGGATGGCTCCCGTTCTTTGCATATTTATAAACCGGCTTTTTAAATCTCTTTTTTCCAGTCCCAATATTATTTTTAACGAAGTAGAGCATAAAGATCTTATTTGCGCGAGGAATGATTCAAATTTAGGGGAGGTTGAAATTCTTCTAAATGAAAAGAACAAAGATGAAGAAGATAAAGAAGCAGAACTGGTTTCCAAAAGAATTTTAAAGCTTGCAGATGAAAAGAAAATTAATTTCTCTTCGATTGCGGTGCTTTGCAGAAAAAGAAGATTTTTTGAGATTCTTGAAAAATCATTTGTAAAATATAAAGTTCCTTACTCAATTGTCGGCGGAAAAGGATTTTATCAGAAGCAGCCGGTTTATGATATATTTAATTATTTTTCTTTCATGCTCGATAAAGAGAATGATGCTGCCCTTGTTGGCATTCTCCGTTCCCCTTTTTTTTCAGTTTCCGATTCGGATATATTTGAAATATCACTCT